>CALGFJ010000285.1 GCA_937881055.1 uncultured Acidimicrobiaceae bacterium
CTCAGCTCATTCGCTTCGGAAGTGACGCGTGTGGCGCGCGAAGTCGGCACTGAAGGCAAACTGGGCGGCCAGGCCGATGTGCGCGGCGTCGCAGGAACGTGGAAGGATCTTACGGACTCGGTGAACTCGATGGCGGGCAACCTGACGGCCCAGGTCCGCAACATTGCCGAAGTGACCACGGCCGTGGCCAAAGGCGACCTGAACCGCAAGATCACGGTGGACGTGCGCGGCGAAATTCTGGAGCTGAAGAACACCATTAATACGATGGTGGACCAGCTCAACGCGTTTGCCGGCGAAGTGACGCGCGTGGCGCGCGAGGTCGGCACCGAAGGCAAACTCGGCGGCCAGGCGGACGTGCGCGGGGTCGCCGGCACCTGGAAGGATTTGACCGACTCCGTCAACTCCATGGCCAGCAACCTCACCAACCAGGTGCGCAACATCGCCGAAGTCACCACGGCCGTGGCGCGCGGCGACCTATCGCGCAAAATCACCGTGGACGTACGCGGCGAAATCCTGGAGTTGAAGAACACTATCAACACCATGGTCGACCAGCTCAGCTCTTTCGCTTCCGAAGTAACGCGCGTGGCCCGCGAAGTCGGCACAGAGGGCAAACTTGGCGGACAGGCCGATGTCCGCGGCGTTGCCGGCACGTGGAAGGATCTCACCGACTCCGTCAATGCCATGGCCGGCAACCTCACCGCTCAGGTCCGCAACATCGCCGAAGTCACCACCGCCGTAGCCCGTGGCGACCTTTCCCGCAAGATTACCGTCGACGTGAAGGGCGAAATCCTCGAGCTCAAGAACACCATCAACATTATGGTCGACCAGCTCAACGCCTTCGCCGGAGAAGTCACCCGCGTCGCCCGTGAAGTCGGTACCGAAGGCAAACTCGGCGGCCAGGCCCTCGTCCCCGGCGTGGCTGGCACCTGGAAGGATCTCACCGACTCGGTCAACTTCATGGCGGGCAACCTTACCGGCCAGGTCCGTAACATTGCCGAAGTCGCCACCGCCGTAGCCCGCGGCGACCTTTCCCGCAAGATTACCGTCGATGTGAAAGGCGAAATCCTCGAGCTCAAAGACACCATCAACACCATGGTCGACCAGCTCAATGCCTTCGCCGGAGAGGTCACCCGCGTCGCCCGCGAAGTCGGCACCGACGGCAAACTCGGTGGTCAGGCCGTCGTCCCCGGCGTCGCCGGAACCTGGAAGGACCTCACCGACAACGTCAACTTCATGGCCTCGAACCTCACCGGACAGGTCCGCAACATCGCCGAAGTCGCTACTGCCATCGCTAATGGCGACCTCTCCCGCAAAATCACCGTAGACGTCCGCGGCGAGATCCTCCAGCTCAAAGAAACCCTCAACACCATGGTCGACCAGCTCAACCGCTTCGCTGGCGAAGTCACCCGCGTCGCTCGAGAGGTCGGCACCGAAGGCAAGCTGGGTGGCCAGGCTAACGTCCCCGGCGTCGCCGGAACCTGGAAGGACCTCACCGAGAACGTCAACTCCATGGCCTCGAACCTCACCGGACAGGTCCGCAACATCGCCGAAGTCACCACCGCCGTAGCCCGTGGCGACCTTTCCCGCAAGATTACCGTCGACGTGAAGGGCGAAATCCTCGAGCTCAAGAACACCATCAACATTATGGTCGACCAGCTCAACGCCTTCGCCGGAGAAGTCACCCGCGTCGCCCGTGAAGTCGGTACCGAAGGCAAACTCGGCGGCCAGGCCCTCGTCCCCGGCGTGGCTGGCACCTGGAAGGATCTCACCGACTCGGTCAACTTCATGGCGGGCAACCTTACCGGCCAGGTCCGTAACATTGCCGAAGTCGCCACCGCCGTAGCCCGCGGCGACCTTTCCCGCAAGATTACCGTCGATGTGAAAGGCGAAATCCTCGAGCTCAAAGACACCATCAACACCATGGTCGACCAGCTCAATGCCTTCGCCGGAGAGGTCACCCGCGTCGCCCGCGAAGTCGGCACCGACGGCAAACTCGG
>CALGFJ010000286.1 GCA_937881055.1 uncultured Acidimicrobiaceae bacterium
ACTCGACGCTCTCCCAACGCACCAACGTCCTGTTCACCCTTCGCCAGTTGCTCGTCGAGCACGCCGATGAGATGGCGGCGTTGATCACGCAAGAGCACGGCAAGACCCTCGCGGACGCGAAAGGCGAACTGGCTCGGGGACTCGAGAACGTCGAGTACGCCTGCGGCCTCACGGAGCACATGAAGGGCGAGTTCTCCAGTCAGGTCGCCGACGGCGTCGACGTGCACTCGGTACGTGAGCCGGTCGGCGTCGTGGCGGCGATCACGCCGTTCAACTTCCCTATCATGGTTCCGCTCTGGATGACCGCCAACGCGATCGCTACGGGTAACGCAGTGATTCTGAAGCCCTCGGAACGCGACCCGTCGGTCTCGGTGCGCTTGGGTGAGCTCTTGCGAGACGCCGGCCTCCCGAGCGGCGTCTTCAACGTGATCCACGGCAACGCCGACACGGTGAACCAACTGCTCGAACACCCGGGCATCGACGCCGTGAGCTTCGTCGGCTCCACGCCGGTCGCACGCCACGTATACCTCACGGGCACCGCTCACGGAAAGCGCGTGCAGGCGCTCGGCGGTGCGAAGAACCACATGGTCGTCCTACCCGACGCTGATCTCGACATCGCGGCGGACGCCGCGATCAACGCCGGCTTCGGCTCGGCGGGCGAACGTTGCATGGCGATCAGCGTCGTCGTCGCGGTCGGCGATATCGCCGACGACTTGATCGGCCGCATCACGGAGCGACTCGACCGACTCACCGTCGGGCCGGGCGACGACCCGAAGAGTGACTTTGGTCCGCTCATCACCAAAGAGCACCGTGACCGCGTCGTGAACTACGTGACCTCGGCTCCGAGCGAAGGCATCACCGTGGTGCGCGACGGAACGTCGTGGGCCGACAAGCCGGGCTTCTTCGTGGGGCCCTGCCTGCTCGACGGCGTCGAGCCGGGAATGAGGGCTTACGACGACGAGATCTTCGGTCCCGTCCTCGGCGTTTCGCGCGTCGCCACCTACGCCGACGCCGTCGCGATGGTGAACGCCAACCAGTACGGCAACGGCGTGGCGATCTTCACGCGCGACGGCAACGCGGCGCGGCTCTTCTCACGTGAGGTGAGTGTGGGGATGATCGGCGTCAACGTGCCGATTCCGGTCCCGATCGCGGCCTATTCGTTCGGCGGTTGGAAGAACTCGCTCTTCGGCCACTCCCACATCTACGGCCCTGAGGGCTTCGCCTTCTACACGCGCGCCAAGGTCGTGACGACTCGTTGGCCCCAGCCCTCGGAGTCGCAGATCGACCTCGGCTTCCCCACGACGCGATAGGTCGTGGTCGCTTCGCTGCACACCTTCTTCCACGGACTCGGTGACGGGCTGAAAGAGGCCCTGGCGATGCTCTGGATCACCTGGTGGCCATTGATCCTCGGTTTCACGTTGTCCGGCTTCGTCCAGAGTCTCTTGCCGCGTGACGCGTTGCGCGCGCAGCTCGGCGCGACCAACGCGCGCAGCGTCGCGAAGTCTTCGTTGCTGGGCGTCATCTCGTCGTCGTGCAGCTACGCCGCCAGTGCGATGGCCCGGGCGCTCTTCGCGCGCGGAGCGTCGTGGACGAATTCGATCATCTTCATGGTCGCGTCGACGAATCTCGTGATCGAGCTCGGCATCGTCTTATACCTGTTGTTGGGATGGCAGTTCGTCGTGGCGCAGTTCGTCGGCGG
>CALGFJ010000287.1 GCA_937881055.1 uncultured Acidimicrobiaceae bacterium
AGCTCCTCGCGATGCCCGAGCACGTCGAATCGGCCATCGTGTTGGTGCTGACCGGTGACCGCGGACTTTCCGGTGCGTACAACTCGTCGGTGATGCGTGCCGGCGAGCGACTCGTCCGAAAGCTCGAAGGCGAAGGCACCGCCGCGCGGCTCTTCAGCGTCGGGAAGAAGGCCGGCGCCTTCTACCGTTTCCGAGGCATCGCCGTCGAAGAGGGCTTCGTCGGCATGTCCGATCGCCCGACCTTCACTGACGCGCGACGCATCGCCGCCACCGTCGCCGCGCCGTTCGTCTCCGGAGACGCCCAACAAGTCCTCCTGGTCTCGACGCGCTTTCTGTCGGCGGCGACGCAAGGCGTCGAAGTGGAGCAGTTGTTGCCATTAGCGATGCCGGCGTTGCCCGAGGTTGAGGCCCCGAAGGCCTTGAAGGGCTACACCGAGTTCGAACCCGAGGTCGAGCAGCTTCTCATCACACTGGCCCCCAAGGCCCTCGAGAGCGAGATCTTCTCCGCCCTGCTCGAAGGTGCGGCGTCGTTTCACATCAGTCAGCAGCGTGCGATGGCCGCGGCGACCGATAACGCCGACGAACTCGGACAGAACCTCAGTCGCATTATGAACCGGGCCCGCCAGGACTCGATCACCACCGAAATCATGGAAATCGTGGGCGGCGCCGAAGCGCTCCGCTCGGGAAAGTGAGAAACAAATGACCATCGCTCCAGAAAAGACCACGCTCGAGACGGGGCGCGTCGTCGCGATCGCCGGACCGGTCGTGGACGTGGAGTTCCCGCCGCACTCGTTGCCCGAGATCAATCACGCCGTCGAGGTCGACATCGTCATCGACGGCGCCACGATCACCGTGACCGGCGAAGTGGCCCAACAGATCGGCGAGGGCCGCGTTCGATGCGTCTGCATGAAGCCGACCGACGGTCTCGTTCGCGGCGCCGTCGTGCGCCAGACCGGACGCGGGATCACCGTGCCCGTCGGGGACGCCGTCCTCGGACACGTCTTCAACGTCATCGGCGAGTCGCTCGACACCGACGACATCGGGCCGGTCGAGGACTACTGGGAGATCCACCGCAGCGCGCCCAACTTCGACCAACTCGAGCCGCACGCCACGATGTTCGAAACCGGCATCAAGGTCGTCGACCTCCTCGCCCCGTACGTCCAGGGCGGCAAGATCGGCCTCTTCGGTGGTGCCGGTGTCGGCAAGACCATCCTCATCATGGAGATGATCCGTCGCGTGGCCGAGCTCCACGAAGGTGTGTCGGTCTTCGCCGGCGTGGGCGAGCGCACCCGTGAAGGCACCGACCTCTTGTTGGAGATGCGTGAATCCGGCGTCATCGCCAAGACCGCCCTCGTCTACGGGCAGATGGACGAACCGCCGGGCGTGCGACTACGCGTCGCCCTCGCCGCGTTGACCATGGCCGAGTACTTCCGTGACGTGAAGAACC
>CALGFJ010000288.1 GCA_937881055.1 uncultured Acidimicrobiaceae bacterium
CCTACATCGAGACCGTGAAGCAGGGCAAGGCGTTACTGGAAGGATTCGGCCACCGGGTCTACAAGAACTTCGATCCGCGCGCCACGATCATCAAGAAGACGGCCGACGACGTCTTCATGGTGACCGGCAAGAACCCGCTGCTCGACATCGCCTTGAAGCTCGAGGAGATCGCGCTCGCGGACGACTACTTCATCTCGCGGCGCCTCTATCCGAACGTCGACTTCTACTCGGGACTGATCTATCAGGCGATGGGCTTCCCGCTGGAGATGCTGACCGTGCTCTTCGCGATTCCGCGCACGTCCGGGTGGCTCGCGCACTATCAGGAGTTGCTCGCCCAGGACGTGAAGATCGCGCGTCCTCGTCAGCTCTACATCGGCGCGGACGAGCGCAAGTACGTGCCGATGTCGGGGCGCACCTGATTCAGACGCTTACCGCTTCCAAGAGTTGCGCGGCGTGGGCGTGGGGATGTTCGGTGTACACCGCGAGCCACGTCGCGAGCGTGTAGCGACCGGATTCGGAGTGTTCGCCGTAACGACCGAGGTCGGACTCGCGAAGTCGGCCGAGCACGTCGAGTGACGCGAGTCGCACGGCCTTGAAGACTTCGAGTGAGTGCACGATCGCGAGGTCCCGGTAACCGAGTTGGGGGCATTCGGCCCACGCCGCCTCGTCGTACCCCTGGATGACGGATCCGGCCGGTTCGGCCAGCAGGCGCCGCAGTCGCGCGTAGGACTGGGCTTCGGAGTCGGCCACGTGGTGAATGACCTGACGCGCGCTCCAGCCTCCTTCGATATGGCGATCGAGGTTGTCGTCGTTGACGATTTCGGCGTCGTGCAAGAAATGCGAGGTGGCCATGCTGTAGGCCGCCACGTCATCGGCGAGACTCATGACTTCTCCTTTGCCTTGTTGGGATCGACGACTCGCGTGAGACCCTCTTGGACCATCGAGGTCATGAGTTGGCCGCCCTCGTTGAAGAGAAAGCCGCGCGCGAGGCCCCGCCCGCCGTGGGCGATCGGCGAATCCATGTCGTAGAGGAGCCACTGGTCGGCG
>CALGFJ010000289.1 GCA_937881055.1 uncultured Acidimicrobiaceae bacterium
GTGACGAGTAATGGCCCGAAGAGAGACGAGATCATGCCAAAGACGATGAGGTCCAGCGTGGCGCTCGTGATAGCGAGCGGTCGAAACGCGACCTCCGTTGAAGCGGGATCCGAGGGGTTCGGTGAGTCCGGCGTCAAGGGATCATCACGCCCTCGAGCGTCACGTGGTCGGGCGAAAGTACTCGCGCTGAATCGTGCGTTCGGCTTCGTAGCGATTCAGGGCCTCCTGAGTGGTTTCACGACTGGAGACCTCGGCGACCGGTACGTCCCACCATGACGCCGAGTCCGGTGCGGCGATCAACGGGTCGGTCTCGATGTGTATGACGGTCGTTTCGACGTTCGACCGGGCCGCTTGCAACGCGTGACGAAGGTCCTCGATTGAGGACGCTCGAATGACTGTGGCCCCGAGACTCGCGGCGTTGGCGGCGAGGTCGATTGGAAGTATTGCGCCGGCTAACTGGCCGGAGGAATCCCGAAGACGATAGGCGGTGCCGAAACGCTCGACCCCGACGGACTCCGACAGTGCGCCAATGGACTGAAAGCCATGATTGACCACAAGTACAACGATGACCTTGATTCCCTCTTGCAAGGCTGTTACGAGTTCGGAGTTGAGCATCAGGTACGACCCGTCGCCGACCAGGACGTAGACCTCGCGCTCGGGTGCGGCCATCTTGACGCCCACGCCCGCGGCGATTTCGTAGCCCATGCACGAGAACGCGTACTCGACGTGATAGCCCTTCGGGTCTCTCGAGCGCCAGAGCTTGTGGAGGTCCCCTGGCAAACTGCCCGAGGCGGCGACGACCACGTCGGTGTCGTGACTTGACTCCTCGACCGCGCCGACCACCTCACTTTGAGCGGGCAACGGACCGTTGTTGAGGTGATAGGCCCCTTCGACAATTTGGTTCCACCGCTTGGAGAGTCCTCGGTACTCCCGTTCGAAGTCCGTCGATACGCGCCAATCCTTGATATGGACGGCGAGGAGATCGATTGCTTCGCGGGCGTCGGCGACGATCGCCAGACCGGAAAGTTTGGCGGTGTCCGCGGGCGTGACGTTGACGTTGACGATCTCCACGTGTGGATTCTGAAAAACCGAGTGTGACGCAGTCGTGAAATCGCTCCACCGGGTGCCGATGCCGATCACGAGATCGGCACCGCTAGCGATCTCATTCGCGGCGGTCGATCCCGTTGCGCCGATCGAGCCGACGCTTTGGGCGTGATCGAATCGAAGTGATCCCTTGCCCGCCTGCGTCTCGGCGACCGGAATGCCGGTCGCGGCGGCGAATGCAGTGAGCGACTCCGTCGCCGCGCTGTAGATGACGCCACCACCGGCGACGAGCAAAGGGCGCGTTGCCGTTCGCAACTTCGTAGCGAGGCGTTCGATGAGTTGCGTCTCCGGAGGTGGTCGTCGAACTCTCCACACACGTATCTCGAACAACGACTCCGGAAAGTCCCACGCCTCGGTCTGGACGTCCTGCGGAAGTGCGAGCGTGACCGCGCCGGTCTCGGCCGGATCAGTCAGGACCCGCATGGCGTGCAACATCGCTTCGGGAAGTTGCTCGGGCCGCCAGATTCGGTCGAAGTACTTCGACACCGGACGCAACGCGTCATTCACCGAAATATCCAGCGACGTCGGGTCTTCGAGTTCCTGGAGCACTGGGTTGGCCCGGCGTGTGGCGAACACGTCGCCGGGCAGGAGCAGAACGGGAATTCGATTCGTCGTGGCCACCGCTGCGCCGGTCACCATGTTGGTCGCACCGGGCCCGACCGAGGAGGTGCAGGCGAAGGCTCGAAGCCGATTCGACATCCGTGAGTAACCCACCGCCGTATGAACCATCGCTTGTTCGTTGCGAGCGAGGTAATAAGGGAAGTTGTCACCGCTCTCGAGAAGCGCTTGGCCGAGACCGGCCACGTTGCCGTGGCCGAAGATGCCAAGGCATCCGGCGAAGAAGCGGTGTTGTTCGTCATCGCGTTCTACGTTCTGCACGCGCAGAAAACGCACCAACGCCTGGGCGACGGTGAGTCTCATCGAACACCACGCCACGAGGTCATCGGCAGTCGCGGATCGACGACTTGACCGCGCCACGACTCACGCACCCAGTCGTGCGTGGGGTCGTCGCAGAAAGCCATCGTCCGCTCGGGCGCTGGTCCGGCGAGCACGTTCAAAAAATACAGGTCGTAGCCCGGCGCCGCCATCGTCGGTCCGTGGTACCCGAAAGGAATCAAGATCGTGTCGCCGGTCGACACCTCGGCGAGGACGTCGATCTGTCGATCGGCTCCGGAACTGTAGACCCGTTGATATCCCCCGGGGCCCGGCTCGCCCGCACCAGAACCGCCGCGAATCTCGAAGTAGTAGATCTCTTCCAACACCGCTTCACCCGGTCGTGCTTCGTCGTGCTTGTGCGGTGGGTACGAAGCCCAATTCCCGCCGGGGACGAGGACCTCGACCGCGACGAGACGGTCCGTCTCGAAGCCTTCGGGCGACGCGAAATTGTTCGCCTGGCGCGAGGCCGCGCCAGCGCCGCGAAGTTCGACTGGCACGTCTTCGGCCCGTCCGTATCGCGCGGGTAACACGTTGTCGCAGACTGCGCCGAGCAGTGCGAAGCGACCGCCGAGCGTGCTGGAAACCGTGACTTCGGCGTCGCGGGGCACGTACGCGAAATCCGTCACTCGCTCGAAGACGCTCGTACGACCTTCGAGCTCGAACGTCACGTCGTCACACATGACATGACACTCGCCCGAGAGCGGCAGCGTGATCC
Organism: uncultured Acidimicrobiaceae bacterium; assembly: GCA_937881055.1. Lineage (GTDB taxonomy): Bacteria > Actinomycetota > Acidimicrobiia > Acidimicrobiales > RAAP-2 > RAAP-2. The sequence goes on from CALGFJ010000289.1 coordinate 2,756, forward strand.
ACTCCGATTCGCCCGTCCTCCACGTCACCTTCTCGTTCGGTTTCAGATTGAGGACGCGCATGGAGGAGTAGCTCCACTTGGCACTGGATGGCGAGATGTCGACGCTGTAGCCGTCAGGTCCCGGATCGCGCGCTGGAATGTAATGCGATTGGTTCATAGCAGACTGACGGCGGTCTTGACCGCCGTCGTGACGTCGTCATCTGATGGGTAGAGAAGATTGCGCCCAACGACCAAACCTCGCACGCCCGGAAGTCGAAGCGTTTTTTCCCAGTGTTCGAACATCTCGTCTGGTCGATCGTTACGAGGCCCGCCGAGTAACAGCAGTGGCATGGTCGTTGCCTCGGCCACGCGTTCCATGTCGTTGACCACGGGCACCTTCAGCCAGGTGTGGGTTGATGTCGCCCCGAGTGCACTGGCGATCCCCATGGAGCGCATCACGGCATCCGTTGAGAGATCGTGCTGTATTCGTCCGTCGACCCGGCTGCTCATGAAAGGTTCAATCATTGCGATGCGATGTTCCGCGGCGAGTTGGGTCACCGCGTGCGCGCACGATTCGAGAACGTTGGCAGTACCCGGATCGTCAAGATTGATGCGCAGCAACATTTTTCCACCGTCGAGTCTCGATTGGACTATGGATTGAGCGGTGAAGGATGTGAAGCGATCGTCCATCTCGAAGACCGCGCCGGGAAGACCACCTCGGTTCATCGAGCCGAACACGAGTTTTTGCTCCAGGGCGCCTAGGAGTAGGAGGTCCTCGATCACGTCGGGCGTGCCGAGCACGCCGTTCACCCCCGGTATGGCGAGTGCCGTCACGAGACGGTCCAGCATGTCGTAGCGATTGGACATGGCGTTCGGAATCGCTCCGACGTCCAGTGCGCCGCGAGCGGCGTGGTCGGCGGCGACGATCAAGAGACGCGCATCGTCGGTCAAGGGCTCGTGCAGTTCTCGAGACGTCGCAGCGTCGACAATTGCCTGCGGTCGCGTAAATCTCGACTCCAACAAGTGTTGTCGCCGCTCTTCGTTCATTGGCGTTCCCCTTCCAACAGTTTCCTCACTTCTTCGTCCGTAGGCATTGCCTCGGAGCACGAGAGACGTGATGCCACGATGGCACCGGCGGCGCTCGCGTAGCGAATCGTTTCTTCTAACGTCCATTCGGACAACACGCCATGACAGAGGGCTCCTCCGAATCCGTCGCCGGCGCCGAGTCCGTTCACAACTTCAATCGGAATCGGCGGAACCTCGACCCGTTCCGAACGAGTCTTTGCGAGTACACCATCGGGTCCCAACTTGACGACGGCGACCTCGCATCCCAGCTCGAGGAGTCGATCAGCGGCCTGGTCCGGTCCACCTGGGCCGACGGCGACCTCGACCTCGCCGAGATTACCCACCGCGATAGTGGCGAACGCGAGTGCTTCGAGCGCGCACTCGCGCGCCGCGTCACGAGAATGCCAGAACGACGGTCGAAAATCGAGGTCGAGCACGGTTGGGTGCTTATGCTGCCTCGACTGCAGCGCCGCCAACGTCGCCGAGCGGCTCGGCTCTCTCGACAATCCGCCCAATGTGGCCCAGAAGAGCCGCGCTTGGTTGATCGCGGCGAAGTCCAGTTCTTCGGGATAGATTTCAAGATCCGGCGCCTTGGGTTCTCGGTAGAAGTAAATCGGGAAGTGGTCCGGGGGAAACGTCTCACAGAAAGTGACCGGCGTTTGGAATCCTTCGCACTCGGTGACGTAGCGATCGTCAACTCCGAAGCTGCGGAGTGCTGCGTGGATGTAGGCACCGAATGGATCAGGTCCGGTTCGACTGATTAGCGCACTTCTTTGTCCCAAGCGCGTCGCCGCGATCGCGACGTTGGTGGGGCTACCGCCGAGAAACTTGTCGAAATGCTTCACGTCGACGAGACTTCCGTGCTCGGTGGGATAGAAGTCAACGCCACAGCGCCCGATGGTGATGACGTCGAACACGTCGTTCATTGTGCTGGTCCGGGCACGTACGCGCGAAAAGACCCCATCGAGACCATATGTCAGGACAATAGCACTACGGGGAGATTTGCGACCTAGACTTTTGTCACCGCACGCGACAAAGGATTCCGATGGCCCGTCAAGCAGTCCTGGCATACAACCCCTTACGAACGATGGTCCTCAATCGGTCCAGTCCCGTTCCGCTCTACTTCCAGTTGGCGCAACACATCGAGAATGAAATCCGCTCGGGGAATCTGACGTCAGGCGATCGACTCGAGAACGAGGTGAAGATCGCCGAGGAACTTGGTCTATCTCGGCCAACGGTTCGAGCGGCCTTCAGTTATTTGGTGGACAAGGGATTGGTACTTCGACGACGTGGTCAAGGAACAGTCGTCACCAAGGGAAAAGTCAGTCGTTCGGTCAAATTGACCAGCTTGTTCGACGATCTGGCTGAGGCCGGAAAGAGTCCCACGACCAAGGTGATCCATAACGAAGTCGTCAAAGCATCAGACCTGGTCAAAAGGGCATTAGAACTCGCGGACGACCAATTCGTGATCTATCTAGAACGCCTACGGTTCGGCGATGGCGAACCAATCGCCCTCATGCACAATTTCATCCCGACGTCTCTGGTGACTATGAGTAACGAAATGCTGGAACAGCACGGTTTCTATGAGTTACTGCGCGCCGGTGGGGTGTTTCCGGATCACGCGACGCAACGAATCTCAGCGAAGAACTCCTCGACCAATGAGTCGTTACTGCTCGATGAACCACGAGGGACTGCCCTCTTGACAATGGAGCGAACCACGTTTGACGCGGCCGGGAGAGCGATCGAGTTCGGACAGCACGTCTATCGGGCCTCTCGCTACGCACTGGTCAGCGCGGTCACGATTGGCGAGGCCAACTCCGACCAGCGGGTGTGACAGTATTTGATAGTAGTTATTGACAAGCGAATGGATATGCACTACGGTCGGCCGCAGAACAGCCGGAAGTAAGAGTTTGGACATGTCAGGTGCGAGAAGCGACGCCCGACATGTGCGAATTCTAAACAGCGGATTTGGGGGACAGTGGGGGCGCTGAGTAACACCGGAGCAAGTGACCGGAGGGTGACGCCCTTCGGGTCCCCCGCGTCGACGCATTCGAGGTCGCGCACGTGAACGAAATCCGGTTCGAGCACGTGTGGAAGATGTTCGAAGGAAACGCCGTCGTCTCTGATTTGAATCTTGACATTCGAGAAGGCGAATTCCTGGTGCTCGTGGGTCCCTCGGGTTGCGGCAAGACCACGTCCCTGAGGATGCTCGCCGGACTGGAGCGTCCCAGCCACGGCCGAATCTGGATGGGCGACAAGGACGTCACTGACGTGGCGACCGGCCAGCGTGACATCTCGATGGTTTTCCAGAGTTACGCGCTGTATCCCAATATGAACGTGTACAAGAACTTGGCCTTCGGACCAAAAGTACGCAAGGAACCTCGGTCCACGCTTCAACAGCGGATTCACGAAGTAGCCGACATGCTCGGGATTCGCCACCTTCTCGATAGATCGCCCGCTGCGTTGTCCGGTGGACAGCGACAACGAGTCGCCCTCGGTCGGGCGCTCATTCGTGAGCCGCAGGTTTTCTTGATGGATGAGCCGCTTTCCAATCTCGACGCGGCGTTGCGCGTCCAAATGCGCGCGGAGTTGATCCGTTTGCACCAACGTCTCGAGAGCACCACCACCGTGTACGTCACGCACGACCAGGTCGAAGCCCTCACAATGGGCGACCGTGTGGCGGTGCTAAAGGACGGCGTGCTGCTTCAGGTCGACGCGGCGAATGACCTTTACGAGTACCCCGGGTCCGTCTTCGTGGGTGAGTTCATTGGCTCGCCCAAAATGAACGTGGTCCCTGGCACACTCCAAATCGACGGTGGTCAGATTGTGGTCGAGTGTCTGGGAGTTCGTTGCGACGTGAGCCGTGAGTTGGCCGGGCGTCTCAGCGCGACGGCCACGAACGGTCCGGTATTGGTGGGGATTCGACCGCACGACTTGCACCTAAATGGTGAGGCCCCGAGCGACGGACCGGCCGTTCAAGTCCTCATCGACATCTGCGAACACACTGGAACCGAGATCTTCGCGACCGTCGAGCTGGGCGACACGAAGTTGATTGCCCGACTTCCGCGATCTCCGATGCCCCAGGCGGGTCAAGCGGTCGAGGTCGCGTTCAATAAAGAGCGACTTCACCTCTTCGATACCACGACGCGCGAGAGCTTGATCGAACGTCAGGCGAAGCGAGAGCACATCTCGGTCGGGTCGCCTGAAGCGGTGCTCGACGCGCAGAGTTCTTAAAAGTTAAGGAAAGGAAATGAGGGGGGATATATGAAAGCAATTTGGAAGGGTGTACTACCGAGAGTGATTGCCGGTACGGCCATCATCGCGATGTCGACCGCGACCCTGGCAACAGGTGGCGTGACGCAGGCGGGGGCGGCGTCCAAAGTCACAATTTCGGTGGCGTACGCCGCAAACACGACTTTCGACACCACGCCACTTGGACTCACGTGGTGGACGGCGGTCAAGACGGAGTACGAGCAGAAGTATCCCAATGTCACGGTGAATCTCGTAGCGGTCCAAGGCGGTGAGCCAGACTTCTTGACCAAGTTGGCGCTTGACTACCACTCAACGTCGACCGCGCCGACACTGGCACAGTTCCCGTCAACGGAAATTGCGCTGTACCAGTCGACGGGCTATTTGAAGTCGTTGAGCCCGTTCTTGAAGAACTCTTCGTGGTTCGCTCAGTTCCCGAAAGTCATTCAAAATGAGGGTCTGATCGGCGGGAAGATCTATGCCGTCAGTTCCGGGGAGAACAACGTCGGTCTGTACTACGACAAGGCGATCATGCTGAAGGCGGGGATCAAGTTGCCGTGGCAGCCCAAGACCTGGAATGACATCATCGCAGCGGCCGAAAAGATCAAGGCCGCCGAACCGAAGATCATCCCGCTGTGGACCGACGCCGGTACGAGCGCTGGTCCGAACGGCGCCGGCTACGGGATCTTGAACCTGTTGGCCGGGTCGAGCACACCCACAATTCAAACTTCGAGCGGCAAGATGGTGGTCGACAGCCCTGGACTCTTGCAGACGCTGAACTTCTACCACGAAGTCTTCTCGAAGGGTCTTGGAGCGCCGACGTCACAGTTGTTCAGTCCCAATAACGCACCCAACATTCCTTCCGCGGACTTCTTCAAGGGCACGTTGGGGATCGCGGTTGGTGCGAACTTCTTGGGTGGCAACTGGACCAAGCAAGTGAGCTTCCCGTACTGGTCCAAGGCCTCGACGGCCATGGGTGTCGCCGGTCTCCCGAAGGTCAACGGTGGCGGCTACGCCTCCACGTTGAGTGGTTGGGACTTCGGCATCTCCTCTGCGGCTTCGAGCGCGCAAGCAACCGCGGCGTTTAATTTCATGAACGTTGCTCAAGAGCAGAAGAACCTGATTGAGGCCGGCAACTGGGCCGGATGGGTTCCACCCGTCCAGTCCGACTGGACCGTTCCGCTGTACACCAACTTCGCCGCTCCGTTCAACGAGGAGTTCGGTAAGTTGCTGCCGTCATCGTCCGAACTCCCGACGAGTGCGAACTACTCGGTATGGGTGCAGGGGATTGAAGAGGCCAGCGGCACACTCGCCCAAACGCCCAGTACCACGGGCGCACAAGCGTTGGCCACGATGAAGGGCTTCGTCACGAACCAGTTGGGTGCGAGCGCCGTTACCACACTGAAATAGCGCAGTACTCAGAAACAAAGTTAAAGACGTGAGAAAGGTCCGGTGATGGCGTCACTCCCCGTGATGGACACCGTCACCGGACCTTCCATGTCCGAACTCTGGAAGACGCGACATGACAAGTCGCGTTACCAGTGGAGCAGCCTGGGTCTCTTGACGCCGGCGTTCGCGCTGCTCGTACTGCTCTTCCTCGTGCCGATGGGCTTCGCCGTCTATTTGGGATTGACGAATCTCACGTTGGTCGGACCTACCGCGATCCACTCGGCCTTCACCGGGATGGCAAATCTCGAACGACTGAAATCCGACACGACGTTCTGGAGCTCGCTCTGGGCGACGGGGATCTTCATCGTCGGCTCCGTTGTTGGCGTGGTGGTCGTTGGCTACGTCCTGGCGTCGCTACTCATGCGTGCGCGGCCGTGGATGCGCATGATCGTCGGTGGCGTCGTCGTCGTCGCGTGGATGATGCCCGCGGTCACCGCCGGCATGACGTGGTACGCCTCGACGACCGGCGGGGGCGCGTTTTCGACCTTGCTCGGCATACCCAACACCAACTTCCTCGACAATGATCCCCTGCTCGTCGTCACGCTCGCGAGTATTTGGTCGATGACCGGCTTCTCGATGCTCGTGATGGGCGCGGCTCTGCGCAACATCCCCAGCGAGGCGATCGAGGCCGCGACGGTCGAAAACGCCTCATCCTGGCAGCGCTTTCGCATGATCATCCTGCCTCTGTTGCGACCCACGATGACCGCCGTCGTCCTGCTCACCGGACTCCTGGCCCTCGCCAACTTCTCGTTGATCTACATCATGACGCAAGGTGGTCCGGGCAATGCAACGAACATCCTGCCGCTCTATTCGTACCAACAGGCGTTCACGTACAACAACCTCGCCTACGGCGCGTTGATCGGCAACGTCATGGTCGTCATTGCGACCGTCTTCGGAGTGTTCTACGTGCGAATCACTGCGAGGCGACTATGAGTGACGTCCACGGAATGCTGATGAGCGCCGACGACGTTGCCGAGATGACGAGTGATCCCGTGATGCCACCCGCGAATCGTGAGACGCAGCGAACGAAGGTGCGTAGTGCGACGCTGCACTTGGTTCTCGGCGCCCTCGGTGTCATCTTCCTCGCGCCGATGCTGTGGCTCTTCCTCGCTTCGATCGACAAGAACGCGTCGTGGGGTGTCGAGTGGCCCCACTTCTCTCTGATCAATTTCAAGCACGTCCTCACCGGAAGTCTCTTGCACTCGTTGTGGAACAGCGTCGTGCTCGCCGTGATCTCGACGGCGATCGCCTCGATCACGGGCGTGTTCGCCGCGTACTCCCTGTCTCGTCGGCGCATTCCCTTCAAGGGTCCGCTGCTACTGTTCATCATCTTCTCGTCGGGCGTGCCGCTCGCGATCATGGTCATTCCGGTCTACGAGATCTTTTCGAGGTTCGGGTTCCTCTCGATATTGCCGACCGCGGTGTTCTTGTCCGTCACCTCACTTCCGTTCGAGGTCTACTTGATGAAGAACTTCATCGACGCTGTTCCAATCGACCTGGAAGAGGCCGCGCGTATGGAACGCGCCTCCACGTTCCAGGTGCTGCGCCGCGTCGTCATTCCGCTCGCGATGCCCGGTATCGCGGCCGCGTCGATCTTCGGCTTCGTCAACGCGTGGGGATCGTTCATTGTGCCGCTCATCTTGATCAGTCCGGCGAACCAGCAACCGGCACCGATCGCGATTTACACGTTCCTCACGCTGCCGAAAGCGGAGTTTGGGAACATCGCGGCTTACTCATTGGTGTTCTGCGTACCCGTGTTCATCCTTTACGCGGTCTCGTCACGATTGTTCCGCGAAGGATTCGTGCTCGGCGGGGGTGTCAAGGGATAATGGTGCGGCCGTTTCAGCGCGGCCGACCCTGAACGACCGATGACTCCATGATTCGATCGAATCGACACAACGACTCAAGTAAAGAAGGAAGACCAGTTATGAAAATCACAGTGGCGAATGCGCCGATCAGCTACGGAGCGTTTGAACTCACGGTCGGCATCGACCCCAACGTCCCCAACGGAGAACAGATCCTCAACGAGGTACGCGACGCCGGCTACGCCGGAATCGACCTCGGACCCGTTGGTTATCTGGGCGATGGTCCCGTGTTGGCCGAGCGCCTCGCCAGCCGTCAACTCGGGCTCGCCGGGGCGTACCTCGAATTCCCCTTCACTGATCTCGATGCGCTTCCGTCTCTCTATCCCGAACTCGACGCGATGCTCGACACCTTCGACGCCGTTCGCTCGGTCGTGCCGGGACCGGTCCCGCATCCGACGATCGCGGATTCGGGCAGCGAGCGTCGGCGTAACAACCCGGGTCGAAGTCACGCTGACCATTCGTGGGGACTCGACGACGACGGATGGGACCGGATGAAGGCGGGGTTAGCGTCGGTCGTCGCTCGTTGTCGCGACCGGGGCTACGAGCCGACCTTTCACCACGAGACCGGCACGTACGTCGAGGCTCCCTGGGAGATCCAGCGCATTCTCGACATCTCGGACGTCGGGCTCTGTCTTGACACGGGGCATTTCTTCATCGGCGGCGGCGATCCAGTGCGGGCGATCCACGAGTGGTCGGGGCGTATCAACCACGTGCACGTGAAAGACGCCTTGCAGTCGGTGATGGACGGCATCATCGCGGACAACGTGCCGGCCATGAACATCTGGTCGCGCGAAGCCTTTCCCTCCTTCGGCAATGGCGACGCCAACGTGGCGGGCGTGATCGCCGCGCTGAAGGAGATCGACTACGAGGGCTGGCTCGTGGTCGAGCAAGACATCTTTCCGCAGACGTCGGAGCGCTTCGTCCAAGCCATCGACGATCAGAAGAAGAATCGACGCTTCCTCGCCGATCACCAGGTGTAAGCCGAAATGTTCCGATTAGGACTCGTCGGTGCCGGGCGGATGGGCCGCACGCACCTACGCGCATTGCGCGACTCGTCGGGAGTGACGATTGTCGCAGTTGCCGAACCGGTGGACGCGTTGCGCGACGAGGCGGTGAGCGCGTTCGGTATTGATGGCTTCTCATCGCTTCCGGACATGCTCGCGGCCGGGGGCCTGGACGGTGTGCTCATCGTGACCCCGAGTGACAGTCACGTCGACGTGATCGGCCTTGTCGCGGCGGCCGGACTGCCGATTCTCTGTGAGAAGCCGTGCGGGGTCACTGCTTCTGACACTCGACGAGCACAGTCAATCGTCCGTGACGCGAGTGTCGCCCTGCAGATCGGATACTGGCGGCGATTCGTGCCGGAACTTCAGACGATTCGCGAAGGTATTGCGAGCGGCGAGTTTGGCGATATCTTGTCCCTGTCGTGTCTGCAGTGGGACGGCGAGCCACCCTCGGCCGCATTTCGGGCACGAAGTGGGGGCGTATTCATCGACATGGGCGTTCACGAATTCGACCAGGCGCGCTGGCTCACCGGTGGTGACTTCACGCGAATGTCGGCGGTCGCGTCGCCCGCCATCAGCGATCCCGACGTTGCCGACGATCCCGACAGTGCCCAGGTGCTGTGTGAGACCACCTCCGGGGCGACGGTCTTCGTCTCACTTGGTCGCCACTACAGCGGTGGGGACATGGCGAGCGTCGAGGTGTTCGGTTCAAAGAGCCACACGCAATCGCTCTTCTTGAGTCCGGATGACGGTGAACGCGCGCAACTCGAAGCGCTGGTTCGTCAGGCTGAGGCCTTCGCCGACTACGCGAGGGGTGGTCAGTGCCGTGGCGCGAGTGTCGAAGACGCCATCGCGGCGCTCGAGGCCGCTGGCCGTGCCGCCGAGCAATTGACCACGAGTCACTGACCGGTGGGTGCGAAGAAAGAACTGAGAGTCGGCATCGTCGGCTACGGCATGATGGGTCGCGCGCACGCGTACGCCTATCGCGCGGCACCGCTCATCCGACCTTCGTCGGTCGTCTTCACGCCTGTCGTCATGTCGGGCCGCAACGCCGAAGCCGTGGCGAAGGCGTCCGAGGACTGTGGCATCGAGACGTGGGTGACGGATTGGCGCCAGCTCATCGAGCGAAGTGACGTCGACGTCGTTGACGTCTGCACGCCGCCCGGTACTCACTCAGCGATCATCGAGGCCGCGGCGCTGGCGGGCAAGGACGTCTTTTGTGAGAAGCCCCTCGCGACGAATTACGTCGATGCCCGTTCGGCGCTCGATGCCGTCCTCGCGTCGGGAATCCGCCACGCAATCGGTTTCAACTACCGTCGACTGCCGGCCGTTTCGTTGATGGCCGAGATGGTCGCGAGCGGCGAGTTGGGCGAGATCCACCTGTGGCGCGGCACGTGGCTTTCCGACGAATTCGTCGACCCCGACATCACCTTCGATTGGCGTTTCGACTCCATGATGGGCGGAAGCACGATCTGCGACCTGGGAAGTCACCTGATCGACATGGCGGCGTGGATGCTCGGTCCCGTCAATGAGGTGTCAGCGATGTCATCGACGTTCGTGCGAACCCGCGACGACGCGGGACGTTCGAGAAACGTGGAGGTCGACGACGCGTCCTCGGCGCTCGTTCGTTTCTCTTCAGGGGCCCAGGGCACGATGGAGGTGGCGCGAGCCGCACCTCGGCGCCCGTGTGACTTCACGATCGAGGTGAACGGGAGCAAGGGCACGGTGATGTTCGCCTACGCCCAATTGAACGAGCTGTGGGTCGGCAACACCGATGATGACGTGCGCCTCTACGGGCTTCGACGTGTTCGCACCGAACACCCTTCGCAACCCGAGACGACCGGATGGTGGCCCATCGGTCAGGGCGTGGGCTACGACGCCAGCCTCATTAATCAGGTCGCGGACCTCGCCGCAACGTGGGAGCAACGTGCGTGGAGTCCGGACTTCTCCGACGGTGCCAACGTCGCGGCGGTCTGCTCGGCGATGGAGCGTTCGGTCTTCGATCGTCGCTGGGTGTCAGTGGACGAGATCGTTCACGAAACTCCTGGCCAGTAATCCTTCGTTGCGGAATTGTGGCACGAGCCGTTATTCGGCGGCAAATGCCGCCAACTCTTTCGCGGTGTCACGGCTGATCTCGGGGCAAATGGTTGGGAACATCTCGGTCGCGTGCATCGTCCCGAGCGCCTCACGACCTCGAGCGTCAACGCCCGCTGAGAGCAGCAATCGGTAGAAGGCGACGCCCTCGTCGCGAAGCGGGTCACACTCATTGACGCTGATGACGGTGGGAGGAAAACCGGCCACGTCTTCACGAGTCGCGAACCCCGGCCACGCGAGCGGATTGCGCGCTGTAAACGCATCTATTCCGTAACCGACGCGACCGCGGTTGCTCTTCAGGTCGCTCAAGAAGTCGATGTACTCACTCGACGAGGGGTACCGGGTGTCGGGCCACGCACCATTGATATAGGGACAGAAAACGTAAAGACCCTTCACGATATGAAGTTCGTCAATCTGCTTTAGACGCATCGCCGTGGCAATGGTGAGATTCCCGCCGCCACTCTCGCCGGAGACGACGATTCTTGTTGCGTCGATACCGAGTGACGCAGCGTTCGCGTGCACGTATCGGAGTCCGGAGACACAGTCTTCGAGGCCCGCCGGGAACGGCGCGACGTCGGGCACCGACGACGGTGACACGGCGTTTCGAAATTCGACCATAACAACGACCACTCCCTGAGCGGCGATCAGCCGACCCCAGGCTCGATAACTGCCATAGGTGGACGAAAGCGAGGCCATGGCGCCGCCGTGGATGTAATAGACGCAAGGTCGGACCTCGTCGTCGTCGGGCCGGATGACGTGCAGGAAGATTGTGTTGTCGTCGGGTGAGGATCTCACGTCGATTGAGCCAAACCGCAATCCCTTCGAAGGCGCGACGTCCTCACTGTCGCCGCCGTCCATAAATGCGGCCTCGGCGGCCAGCATCGCGCGGCCCTCGGGAGATGAAACGTCGGCGAGCAGCTCGTCGCGATTGGCGACATCGGTGACGGCGACTTCGGGCTGAGCGTGCAAGAAGATTCGAACTCGCGGATCCAGTCGGGTGTCGATGTCCTTCGGCGATGTCATGAAAGGTCCTCTCAGTGTGACGTGGTCGTTTGATGATGTCGGGGCCACGGACGACACGCCTCGTAACGGGCCGCCGCCGCGAGCAGGAGTTCCTCGCGGAATCGAGGACCGATGACTTGCAAGCCGATCGGAACCCCGTCGACGAGACCGGCGGGAACGCTGATGGCGGGCAGGTTAGCCAAGTTAGCGAGCATCGCGAGAACGACCGACATGCCGGCGTGAACTTCGGCGCCGTCGATTTCGGTCGGCATCGGACCCTCTGCACCAAACGGGGGCATCGACGACATCGGCGTCACGATGAAGTCGACGTCGTGGAAGATCGTCGCCACCTCGTGGACGAGTTGGCGGCGAGTGTGTTCCACGTGCGCGGCCCACGGAAGTGTTT
>CALGFJ010000290.1 GCA_937881055.1 uncultured Acidimicrobiaceae bacterium
TCTCCTCCAGTGCCAAGGGCGCGTCGAACCAGTGGAACGCCTGCGCCACGACGACACAGTCGACGGTCGCGTCTCGTAAGGGGATCGCGACATCACGACCGTCGAGGACCTGCACATTTGGCAGGCGTTCGCTGAGCACTTTGCGCATTCCCAGCGTTGGTTCGACCGCCGTTATGTTCGCGCAAAAAGGAACCAACTGACCGGTGAAGATTCCGGTGCCCGCGCCGAGGTCGAGAACGTGCAAATCCTCTTCGATGCCTAGTGAGTCGACCAGGAACCTCACGGCATCATGGGGATAATCCGGTCGCGCCGACTGGTAGCGCTCGCCGTCGCCAAATCCGGACATGTCGTGATGGTGCGGGTGTTGGGCCAAGTTCGCCATCCTCGTCCGTGGAGGTCATCCACAATCTAAAGGGCAAATGAGTCGACTCCAACAGGGGTGAAGAACCGTGAGTAGAACGATTGATCGTATCTCTGACTCACGGTTTCCCTGTGGCACTATTGGCGAGTGTCAATCGTCAGCCACTGCAGCGGTCGCCGGATGCTCCAAGTCGCCCTGGGACTCATCGCCTGCATACCCTTCGCCTCGGGGTTGGTGTCGATCCTTAAGGGACCTACCGCCCTGCCCGGTGAGGTACGGGATGTCTCGGCGAATCTCGACAGTGAGTTCAGGTTCGTCAACGTCTTTTGGATCGTGGTGGCTCCGATCGTTTGGTTCTCTTTACCCAGCATTGAGAAGAAAAATGCGGCCCTGCGTCTTGTGTTGGCCACGGCATTCCTTGGAGGTTTCGCCCGACTGATTTCTTGGCGCAAAGTTGGTCGACCTCATCCAATATTCATTGCCGCCACGGGCTTGGAACTGATTGGAATGCCGGCGTTGGCAATCTGGCAGCGGTGCGTTGCCGCTACCAACCAGGGAGTCGCCACGGGGAGCCCATCCGATATCTAGTCACGAGATGTGAATCGGTTGCCCGAATTCGATCGAATCACCATGAAGCGTTACGTCGCTCATCGACTTTTTGTCAGGCGACGGAAATAAAGCCCGACGTGATGCAAAGGCCGAAGGCGTCGATGACGAGAAAACCCACGATGAGGGTGATGACGATGGCTCGCGTCCAGCCGCCGCGAAGTCGATACGACGGCGACGGCATGTACCAATTCGGCAAGAGCGACGGCGTTCGAAGGTCGCCCCCGCCCCAGGGAACCGCGTCCCTGGCGAGAGTTGTGACGGGTTCGGCCGCCAGCGCGAGTGCCGTCAACTCTTCGTCAGAAAAAGGAGCTTCGTTGATAGGAGATTCACCCGATCCGTGGTCCACGACAACCTCCTTCGACTCACTCTGAGCGTACGGGAGTTTCAGTCTCGCCGGACGCCAGGTCGTTACACGTCTGGGACCGACACCCGCGTAGCGCATGCGAAACGATGAACCGGATGACGTTTATCCGAGATTGAAGGTCTTGGCCAGGTTTCCGAGACCGCCGAGGCCACCGCCACCACCGCTGTTCCCCTGTTCTGGAATGTACGGGCTCAACGCGTGGGCCAGTCCCGGCAACGTCATCGTCTGCAAGTGAACCTTGCCCGGTCCCGTCAACTTCGCGAGGAAGAGCGCTTCGGCGCCGAAGAACATGTTCTTGATGCCCTTCACCATCTGGATGTCGAGCGTGACCTTGGCCTCGAAGAGTCCAATGTGTCCCGGGTGGACGAGAATCGATTCACCCGCTGCGAGCTCGTACGTGACGATCTCGCCGGACAGTTCGATCCAGGCCGTGCCCGCGCCGGCGATGCGCTGGAGGATAAAGCCATTGCCGGAGAAGACGCCGACGCCGAGCTTCTGCTGGAATCCAATGTTGAGCGTCACCCCATCGGTGCTCGCCAGATACCCGTGGCGCGACACCATGTACTCATTGTCCGCATCGACGTGAATCGGCATGATGCGACCGGGCAGCTTCGTGGCGAACGCTACGGTGGAGTTATCAACCGACGCGGTGTACTGCGACATGAAGATCGTGCCGCCGGCGACAGCGCGCTTAAGTACACCGACGAATCCCGAGCCGCCGGCGCCCGCGGTCTGGGTCGTCATCACCACTGACGGCGTCATCCACGAGAGTTCACCGCCCTGGGAGATCACCGATTGACCGGATTTGAGCTGCACCTCGAGTACCGGCAACGTGTCGCCGATCACGCGATGCGCGACTCCGGTCCCGTCACTATCGGCGAATGCGGGTAGTCCGCCATCAACTTCTTCGGTCATGGTGATCCTTTCGATTTGGTCCCTTCATACTGGCAGAAAACTCTTACGTCGACCGGTCCTCAGACGTCCCGTGCCATCTCGAGACAGGTTGTGAGGACGGGCGAGAGAAAGGGGCGAAAGGCCTTGAACGCGAGGTCAAAGTCCCAAAATAAGAGGAGTAAAGTGTGATTCGGCCCCCTTCCGGTACTTCACCCGTCGCGGGACCTTGTCGATTTGTATTGAAGGAGAACGCTGCGTGGAGCCGACCAACGATCAGGACCCGAACTACTACCACAAGGTAGTGGACTGCCAGTGGGCCTGTCCGGCGCACACGAACGTGCCCGGTTACATCCGGATGATCGCCCAGGGGCAGTTCGACGACGCCTATATGTTGAACCGACAATCGAACGTGTTTCCCGGGATCCTCGGGCGCACGTGCGACCGACCCTGTGAGCCGGCCTGTCGGCGCGACCGCGTGGACGGACAACCGGTCGCCATCTGTCGTTTGAAGCGGGTTGCCTCGGACCTGAAGGGTGACATCTCAGACCGTCTACCCGCCATCCCCGCTGAGAAGAACGGCAAGCGGATTGCCTGCATCGGTTCCGGGCCCTCGGCGCTCACCGTCGCGAATGACCTCTTGCCCCTCGGCTACGAGGTCGTGATGTTCGAGCAGTTCGCAAAGCCCGGCGGGTTGATGCGTACGAACATTCCCGAGTTCCGTCTGCCCGACAAAGTCCTCGAAGACGAGACCCAGGTGATTCTCGACATGGGCGTCGACGTGCGCTACAACACGCCGATCACCAGTCTGCGCGCACTGCTCGCCGAGGGCTTCGACTCCATCTTCGTCGGCGTCGGCGCACCGCGAGGCAAAGAGCTGGATGTCCCCGGTCGCCACGACGAAGTCGAGTCGCACATTTACATCGGCATTGATTGGCTCGAATCAGTGGCCTTCGGCCACGTCGACTCGATTGGCTCGAGGGTCTTGATCATCGGCGTGGGCAACACGGCCATGGATTGCTGTCGTTCGTCACGGCGACTCGGCGGCACCGACATCAAGGTCATGGCGAGGCGGCCACGCGAGTACTTCAAGGCGTCACCATGGGAACTCGAAGACGCCGAGGAAGAGGGCGTCGAGATCATCGTGAATCACGCGCCGAAGCGATTCGTCATCGAAGACGGAAAACTCGTCGGAATGGAATTTGACGTCCTCGAATGGGATCCCGGCGCGAGACAGTCGACGGTGCTCAACACGGTGATCCTCCCCTGTGACGACGTCATCCTCGCCATCGGCCAAGAGAACGCCTTCCCGTGGATCGAGCGCGACCTCGGCATGGAGTTCGGCGATTGGGACATGCCGGTCGTCGACGAGGTGACGATGCAATCGACGCTTCCGGGCGTCTTCTTCGGCGGCGACGCCGCGTGGGGGCCGAAGAACATCATCTGGGCCGTCGCGCACGGTCACGAGGCGGCGATCTCGATCCACAACCTCTGCTCGAACGTCGATCTCAAGGACCGACCGCCCCAGGGCATGAACCTGGTGAGCCAAAAAATGGGCATGAGTGAGTGGAGCTACCACAACGACTACAACCCGTCGAAGCGACAGAAGATGTCGCACGTCGAATTGACGAAGCGTTTCGAATCGTTGGACTTAGAAGTTGAACTCGGCTTCAGCGTCGAACAGACCGTACGCGAGGTGCAACGTTGCCTCAACTGTGACGTCGAGACCGCGTTCAACGCGCCGGCCTGCATCGAGTGCGACGCCTGCATCGACATTTGCCCGGTCCAGTGTCTGACAATCACGAGTAACGGTGACGAGAGCGACCTACGTTCACGACTGTCGGCGCCCGCCGCGAACCTCGACCAGGACCTCTACGTCTCGGCGCCGCTCCCCCAAACGGGACGGGTGATGGTCAAGGACGAAAACGTTTGCGTCCACTGCGGCCTGTGCGCCGAGCGCTGTCCGACGGCCGCCTGGGACATGGAGCTGTTCGACCTCCAGATCCCCTACGCCGCCAGCACGAATTTCATCCGTATCGGCGCGATGTCGCCGAGCGGCGCGAACCGAGGAAACTGATTATGACCATCGACGAAGCGCTCGATCGGCGCACACGAGTCAACGACTTCTCCATCAAGCTCGCGAACGTCAACGGCACCGGTTCGGCCAGTGCCAACAGCCTCTTGATGCAGGCGATCTTTCGCATGGGCATCCCGGTCTCGGGTAAGAACCTCTTCCCTTCCAATATCCAGGGGCTGCCCACGTGGTACGAGATCCGCGTCAACAAGAGTGGCTACACCGCACGCGCGCTCGACTACGACCTCGTGGTCGCGATGAACTCCCAGACCTACGCCCAGGACATCGCCGACGTGCGTCACGGCGGTTACGTGATCTACGACTCGTCGTGGCCGCTCGACCCCGACCTCTCGCGCGACGACGTCACGTTCCTCGGCATCCCCCTCGCCAAGATGTGCCTGGAGAATTTCAAGGCTCCGCGCGAACGGATCTTGATGAAGAACATCGCCTACGCCGGCGCCATCGTCGCCTTGGTCGGCATCGACGTCGCGCTGGTGGCCGATCTACTGGCCGAGACCTTCGCGCGCAACGAAGCGCTGCGCGATTCGAACCAGCGAGCCCTGCGCCTCGGGTACGACTACGCCATGGAGAACCTGGCGTGCCCACTGCCGTTCTACGTCGAACCGATGGACAAGAACGGCAGTTCGATCCTGATCAACGGCAACCTCGCGACGGCCCTCGGGTGTCTCTACGCCGGCGCCACCGTCGCCGGCTGGTATCCGATCACCCCGGCGACCGCGGTCATGGACAACTTCATCCAACTGTGCGCCAAGTACCGACGTGAGACGGTGGTGAGTGACGACCCGAACGTACCCGACACCACGCACAACAACTACCTGATCATCCAGGCCGAGGACGAGATCGCCTCGATCGGCATGGTGCTCGGCGCGGGGTGGAGTGGCGCGAGGGCCTTCACGTCCACGTCCGGTCCCGGGATCTCGCTGATGAACGAACTACTGGGGTTGGCCTATTACACGGAGATCCCGGCGGTCATCGTCGACGTGCAGCGCACCGGTCCCTCGACCGGCATGCCGACGCGCACGCAACAGGCCGACATCATGATGTGCGCCTACGCCAGTCACGGCGACACGAAGCACATTGTCTTGTTCCCCGCCAATCCGTACGAATGTTTCGAATTCACCGTGCAGGCATTTGACCTGGCCGAGCGGTTCCAGACGCCCGTCTTCATGCTCTCGGACCTCGACATAGGTATGAACGACTGGGTCGTGCCCGAACTGCAGTGGGACGACTCGTACGTGTGGGACCGCGGGCCGGTGTTGAGCGACGAAGACCTCTCACGGATGTCCGAGTTCTTCCGCTACGACTCGGAGAATGACGACCACGTCGCCGCGCGGACGCTGCCCGGATCGGACGAGAAGGGCGCGTACTTCATCCGCGGATCGGGCCACGACAGGTTCGGTCACTACACCGAGAATCCCCCCGAGTATCGCGAGGTCGTCGACCGCCTCAAGAGGAAGCACGCGGCCTCGGCCGCCCACGTGCCCGCCCCGGTGATCGAGCGTCGTGACGGCGCCACGATCGGCGTCATCACGATCGGCAGTTGTGATCTCGCGGTACGCGAAGCCTTGGATGAACTCGCCGACGCCGGACTACCGGCGGACTTCTTGCGGGTCCGGGGTTTCCCTTTCGTTGCCGATGTCCGAGAGTTCGTCGAAGCGCACGAGCACTGTTTCGTCGTCGAACAGAACCGTGACGCGCAGCTTCGTTCACTCATCGCCATCGAGACGGGCGTCGCCATCGAGAAAATGCATCCCGTGCTCGCCTACGGCGGCTTCCCCCTCAGCGCCCAGCAGGTCGTTGACAGCGTTCTAGCGAAGTTGGAGAACTAACCATGCCGTCGATCACCAAACCACTCATTCCCCTGTCGCCGTTGCCCAAGAACGAACTCGGCCTCACGATCCGCGACTACGAGGGACAGATGTCCACCCTCTGCGCCGGTTGCGGTCACGACTCAGTGACGGCCGCGATCGTGCACGCGTTCTGGGAACTCTCGACGCCCCCGCACATGATCGCCAAACTGAGCGGCATCGGATGCTCGTCCAAGACCCCGACGTACTTCGTGCGCGGCGCCCACGGTTTCAACTCGGCCCACGGTCGCATGGTGCCCATCGCCACCGGCGCGATCGCGGCCAATCGCGAGCTCACCTATATCGGCATCTCCGGCGACGGCGACTCACTCTCGATCGGCCTGGGGCACTTGATGCACGGGATTCGTCGCAACGTGAAGATGGTCTACGTAATCGAGAACAACGGCGTGTACGGCCTCACGAAGGGCCAGATGTCGGCGTCGGCCGACATCGGCTCACGTCCGAAGAAGGGCGAGGCGAACACGCTCGCGCCGATCGATCCGGTGACGATGGCGCTCAGTCTCGGCGCCACGTTCATCGCCCGCAGCTTCTCCGGGGACAAGGAGCAGTTGGTGCCGATCATGAAAGCGGCGATCGCCCACAACGGCTTCGCGCTCATCGACGTCATCTCTCCCTGCGTGACCTTCAACGACCACGAGGGCTCGACCAAGAGCTACAAGTTCATGCGCGATCACGAAGTGAAAGAGGTCGAGACGGACTTCGTGCCCATCCGCGCCGAGATTCGCGCCAAGATCCCCGCCGAGGGCGCGATCGAAGTCACGATGCACGACGGCAGCGTCGTGAGTTTCCGTTCGGTTCCCGAGGGATACGACCCGCACGACCGCATGAAGGTCGAAGAGTACATCCGCGACCGCCAGAGTCGAGGCGAAATCGTGACCGGTCTCTTGTACGTCGACGAAAGTGCCAAAGAGCTCCACGAGATGAACGCCACGCCGACCCGGGGTCTCTCCAAGCTGCCCTACTCATCACTCTGTCCGGGTGCCGCGCAACTGGCCGCGATGCAAGAGGACTTCCGTTAACGTCGCGGTGACATCGCGGTCGGCGGTTGCGACCGAATTGAGTCGACATGTCTGAGGACTCCGACGCGGACCAAGGTGGCGAAAGCGCCTGCTTCGCGCATCTGATCTGTCCCGAGTGCGGCGTCGTCCTCGACGGATCCGAGCACGTGCAGGGCTGCACCTGGGTGGACCCCGAAAGCGGGCTCGATCCAATGGACAGTTTCGAGCCCGGTCCCAGAGACTGAATGTTCTCCGCGTGGTCGAAGGAATCAGTCGCATGATTCTCTGTTTCCTCGACATTATTTCGGCATGACTTGACTCGACGTGGGCCAGTGGATAATCTGTTCTCTAATCTCTACTAAATCAATGGAAATTGATGAAATTAAAGGACCCCCTTGTGAAAAAAGTCAATCTGAAGAGAATCACTGGAATCGCAATCGCTTTGTTGCCGATTGCGCTGCTGGCAACGAACTCCCAGGCCGCCACGCCCCAGACCGTGAACGTCGTGGGCTACTCAATCGTCGCAAAGGCGTACACTTCCCTGGAAACGGCCTTCTCGCACACTGCGGCGGGTCAAGGCGTCACCTTCACGAACTCCTTCGGTGCCTCAACGACCCAGGCCCAAGACGTGGTCGCCGGCCAGCCAGCCGACGTGGTCAACTTCTCGCTCAACCCCGACCTGGCTCTCTTGATCAACGCCGGACTGGTGTCGAAGAAGTGGGCCTCGGTGAAGGCCGTCAAGGCCCAAAAAGGAATCGTCACGGACTCCGTCGTGGCCATCGTCGTTCGCCCCGGCAACCCGCTGGGCATCCACTCGTGGAACGACCTACTCAACAGCGGCGTGAAGATCGTGACTCCCGACCCCATCAGTTCGGGCAGTGCGCGCTGGAACCTGCTCGCCGCCTACGAATCCCAGATCGACCAGGGATCGAACGCCACGGCCGCTAACACGTACATCAACGCATTGATCAAGAACGTGATCTCAGAACCCTCGAGCGGTAGCAAGGCCCTTTCGGCCTTCATCGCCGGAACCGGGAACGTTCTCTTGGCCTATGAGAGCGACGCACTCAACGCGTTCGCGTCCGGACAAAAGATTCAGATCGTCCAGACCCCCCAGAATCTTCTGATCGAGAACCCCGCGGCGATCACGACGACGGGATCGAGTAATCCGGCCGCGGTCGCGTTTTACGACTTCATCTTCTCCAAGGCCGGCCAGCAAATCTGGCTCCAACAGCATTTCCGTCCCACAATCAAGTCACTCCAGGCCGTGAGTAAGACGACCTTTTATACGCCGATCACATTGAACACGATCACCGCGCTCGGTGGATGGGCGAAGGTCACGCCGAAGTTCTTCTCACCAACCGGCCTCATCACCCAAGCGGAGAGTGCGAATGGATACACCAGCTAGACCGCCCAGCTCCGAGCGTGGAGCGCCGCCAGCGCGAAAGGGTTGGCGGCGTTTTTCGTCGCGTGCGCGCTCTAATTTCGGACTCTACGGTGGTGCGTCGCTCATCGTCGGCTATCTCTCAATCGTCGTCCTCATCCCCATCGCCGCCGTTGCGGCGCACGGATTCTCCTTCAGCATCCAGACCCAAGGCTGGGGCGCCGCATTCTGGCACTGGCACGTCAGCACCGGATTCGGGACCTTCTGGCATGACATCACCCAACCGGCCGCGATCAGCGCCATCCGACTTTCCTTATGGCTGTCACTCTCCGTCGCGGCGATCAACGCCGTCATGGGCGTGGCCATCGCCTGGGTACTGGTTCGCGACAAGTTCCCCGGAAAATGGTTCCTGGAGGCCTTTATCGACCTCCCGTTCGCGCTCCCGACCATCGTCGTCGGCGTCGTCCTCCTCTTCCTCTACGGCACCGCGAGCCCGCTTCATATCGATCTCTTCGAAACGTGGATGGGACTGATGGTCGCGCTCCTCTTCGTCACGCTGCCCTTCTCCGTGCGCGCCGTCCAACCGGTACTGGCGTCTCTCGATGGTGAGTCCGAGGCGGCCGCGAAGTCACTCGGTGCCGGAGGAATCCGAACGTTCGTCTGGGTCGTCCTACCGTCACTCTGGCCGGCCGTGCTCGGGGGCTTCGGGCTGGCCTTTGCGAGGGCGATCGGCGAATTCGGATCGATCTCGTTGATCGCCGGTGGCATCGGTCGAACGACGACCGCCTCGAACTACATCTACAACCTGACCCAGGGATTCCTCTGGACGAACGCGGCGTCCGTTTCCACGGCGCTCTTGGTCCTCAGCTTGCTGATCCTGATCGCGACCAATGTATACGCTCGTCGAATTCAACGTCGGCTCGCGTCATGAATCACACCACCAGAAAATGGTCGCTTCGTCTCCTCGTCACCCTTTATCTCGGTCTTCTCGTGGGACTGCCCGTCGGATACCTCTTCATCAAGGCCTTCGGCAACGGCTTTCACGCGTTCTGGGTGGAGGTGACCAAGCCCGACGCGATCGCCGCCTTGAAACTCTCGGCCGAAGTCGCTCTCATCGCGGTGCCGGTCAACACCGTCGTCGGCATTGGCGCCGCGCTGGTGCTGGCGAGGCGCAAGTTCTTCGGGAGTCGGTCTCTCACGTTGGCCTTCGACATTCCGGTGGCGGTCTCGCCCATCATCATCGGCGTCGCACTCATCCTGGCCTATTCGAGGATCGGCTGGTTCGGCAGCTGGTTGAGCACCCACGGCATCCAGGTCCTGTTCTCACCGATCGGCATCGTGTTGGCCACGATGGCCGTGTCCTTGCCCTACGTACTGCGCTCGGTGCTGCCGGTACTCATCGAAGTCGGCAAAGACCAGGAAGACGCCGCGCGCACCCTCGGTGCCGGGCCATTTCGAACCTTCTGGCAGGTAACGCTCCCGGCGATCCGTTGGGGTGTCCTCTACGGCGTGACACTTACGATCGCGCGCACGTTGGGAGAGTTTGGCGCCGTTCTGGTGGTCTCGGGCAACATCACGGGCAAGACTCAGACTTTGCCGATTTATATCTTCGACGCCTGGGATCAGAATTTCGACACCATCGGAGCCTTCGCGGGTGCCGTCGTGCTCGCCTCCATCTCCATCGTGGCTCTTATAATTCTCTCGACCCTTCGTGCGCGTGAGAGGAAACTGCATGTCGATCTCGCTTAGCCACCTCACGAAGCGCTACGGCAAGGACGCGGTGGTCGATGACGTGACCGTGGAGATTCCCGAGAGTTCACTCACGGCCGTGCTCGGGCCCTCGGGATCCGGCAAGTCCACGCTCCTAAAGTTGATCGCCGGTCTCGAGCGACCCGACGAGGGTCGCGTCGTCATCGAGGGCGACGACGTCACCGACGTCGATCCACGCCACCGCGACATTGGATTCTGCTTCCAGCACTACGCGCCCTTTCGCCATATGAACGTGGCGCGAAACATCGGCTTCGGGCTCCGTGTGCGAAAACAACCCAAGGACATCATCGACGCCAAGGTCGCTGAACTGATCGAACTGGTACGACTCGACGGCAAGGCGAAGTCGTACCCGGCGCAACTCTCGGGTGGCGAGCGACAGCGCATGGCATTGGCGCGAGCCCTGGCCATCGAGCCGCGCGTCCTGCTGCTCGACGAACCGTTCGGAGCCTTGGACGCGTTGGTACGAACCGAGTTGCGCCAGTGGGTGAAAGAGCTCCACCGACAGATCAAGGTAACGACGATTCTCGTGACTCACGACCAAGACGAAGCCATGGAAGTCGCCGATCAGCTGTTGATCATGCACGAGGGCCGTATCGAACAGTCCGGCGAGCCCACCGAGTTGTACGAACGACCGGCGACCGAGTTCGTCCACGGCTTCCTCGGGCCGACGACGATGTTCAAGGGCGTCTCCGTCAGGCCGCACGACCTCGAACTCGTGAAGCCGTCCGAAGGCGCCATTGAAGGGACCGTTCAATCCGTCATGGAGCTCGGCTTCGAAGTGCAAGTCACGGTGGCGCTAAGTGATGGATCGACTCCGTGGGTCCAGATGAGCCGCAACGAGTTCAGAAATCTCGATGTCGACGTCAATTCGCCGGTGTCGATCCGAGAACGAGTCTGATCCTCGTCACCGCGCGACGCGATCGGCTCGATTCGATTCGCCACACCGACGTCGGGGCGAGGAAATCGCGTCGCCGGTACCGTTGAACCTCGGTCGACGCAGGTTTCGATAGCCTTCGAGGACATGAGCTACTCCGATTCCATTGACATCGAATCCACTCCCGAGAGAGTGTTCGCTATCATCGCGGACCTTCCCGCAATGGGTCAGCTTTCGCCCGAGAACGATGGCGGTGTCTGGATAGACAGTGCGAACGAGCCGAGGGTGGGAGCGAAGTTCAGGGGCGACAACTCTCGAGCTGGAGACAAATGGACGACTGTAGCGACGGTGAAGGTCTACGATCCGCCCACGACATTCATCTTTGATGTTTCGTGGCATCGATGGCCCGTCTCGCGATGGGAATACAACGTAGAGAACGCTCCCGGTGGCTGTCGAGTTACCGAAACATGGACCGACCGACGCAATGCGATTCTGCGCAAGCAAGGGGACAGCGACGGCTTCGTGCGCGCTGAATTCACCAAGGAATCGATCCGCGAGACACTCACGCGCCTCAAGATCCGATGCGAAACGCCATCCCAGTGATAATCGCGGTTGATGAGGCGGGAAGATTGCTTCGAGTCGCCGAATGGTCGAACGAATCGCCCTGCTCGTCCGATTCGACGTAGGCGGGCGACAATCGATGGCTCGAGACGTGACAGAAACTCACCTCTGGGTGAACTGAACTGAAACACCTTTTCCATCGTGGTCGCGGAGTTTCGTTCGAATCGGTCCTCCCACCAGCATTAATGCAGTTGAGATCAAAACGACCTGCCAGAACCAAAGTGGAAAAGGCGTGTGAGGTGGTCCATACATCCACCCATCCACAGCGAATGCCACCACCGCTACGACGAACCACGCAATGAGGTACTGGCGAATCCGACGGTGAGCGGCGTCCCACAAAATGATCGACAGCGCCACCGCCAGGAAAAGAATCTGGATGGCCCGGAACGGTCCCGAATCATAGGTTCGACCAGTAGCGAACTGGTAGAAAATGATTGGATTGAACACGAGTGTCACCATGGCAAGCCAGGCGATAGTGGTCCCACGAATCCTGCCGGTCACAACGTCGAGCACAATTAAGGCAACGCTCAATGGCATGAAATAATAACCCCAGAGATTCGTCGCAAAGACGAGTCGAAGGCACAACGAAACCGCGATGAGCGAGACGAGGGTGTCGGTTGCCAGGACGGACACCCCGAGTCGGCGTACTACCCAGTAGGCGATGACGAACATCACAAGAATCGGAGCCGCGTCGGTCATAACCGCGCCACGCAAACCAGTCTCGACGAGCCACGTATTTCCGAGCGATGGGGATAAGCCGGTTCCTACGAGTACTGCCCTTAGCGCACGGCCTGAAGTGAGCACCGCCATCGGGATCCCGACCGCAGCGACTGTCGCGACGACCGCGCACACGAATCGCAAGTGTCGACCCTTCGGCGCCACGACGAACAGTACGACCGCCGTCAACACTGCAAACTGCTGACTGGTGAAGGCGAATCCGATCAATACGCCAGCCCACGACCATGAATCCCTTCGGGCGTACGCCAGTGCCCCGAGCGCCAAACCGAACGCCAGAATGTCCTGCGGATGAAAGTCTTCGATGAGCGGCATTGAGACCGGCAAGGAAAGTGCGAGCAGCGCGAGAGTGAATGGCTCCCAACCGCGGTGTCCTCGATTCGTCGTTCTTAGCAATGCGACGACCCCACCCATCAACGCCAGCCAACTCAAATCACCGATCTGAAGGGTTCGCGACCACGCGTGCGCCTGAAAGGACCACTTCGAGATCGCCGTGATGGCGTTCGAGCAGTGAAGTCCGAGCTGTGCGGCAGTTGGAAATGCCGTGTGAGCGCCAATTCGAAGTATTGCGGCGACGCCTCCAGAAAGCAACGGATACAGGGGCGCCGCGAGGGTGTTCGCGTGAGGATAGGCACAGGAGAACGATCCGTGAGCGATAGCCCAAGTGGAATAGATTGAAATGCTTGAATCGCTGTCGGTTGGTCCACCCAGGATTGCGACCACGCCCATGAACGCGGCGAGAGAAAAGATCCAACCCATAACGCACTTCCACTGCGCGAGGGGTTGGTCGAGCCAGTCTTTGAACTCCGAAACGATGTGACGATCGAAATCGTGGCTTCGTCCTGTCACTATGACTGGAGTTTAACGATTCTCATACCTCAACTACTTGATGGAGTTTGGAAGTTTCCGCGTCCTACGTCACTTCAGTGCTCCTCGTTACCCACGCCACTCTCGCCGGCGGTCTCGTCACGAATCACGCCCACTTCACGCTTCCAACGTGGCAGGCAATTCATCTTGGTTTCGGTCGCCATCGAACTGGCTCTGAAGCCCCCGTCGTGAGCAGCGGTGACGAGGTTGAATCGAATGGTTCGACACCACACGTCCGGCGCGACGTCGTCAGTGGATCCGGGGCTTGACCCGACGGAAGAGACGACGGAGCGTCTCTCTCCCGTCAATCCAACGGTGCAGCGTCGTTTCACCAATCCGTTCCCGGTAAGGAATGTCGATCTCACTGATCCCACAGCCCGCAATCGCGGGCCATAACAAAAGATCCACTGGGAAGGCGCGGCCCGTCGTATCCCAATCGAAGTGGTCAATTATCTCTCGACGGTACGCTCGCTGTCCCGAATGCACGTCGCGTAGAACGCGCTTAGCGTGGACGCTTGCAACGAAACTGAATAGGACGTTAGCCACCCAGTTTCGAAATGGCATCGCCTCGGGGGGTCTTCGACCGAGCCGATTGGTCCCCGCGACGTCGTCACCTTGACGAATCCGTCGGACCAGGTCGGGGTAGATGTCGGCCGGGTACGTGTCGTCAGCGTCAACGGTCACCACGATCAGTCGCGTCGACGCGCGAAGAGCGTAGAGCAGGGCCGGTGCGGGACCGCCGTTGGGCTCACGGAACACCTGGGCACCATGCTCCTTGGCGATTTCAGGAGTGCGGTCCGAGGATCCGTCGACGACAACGACGTCGCAACCCGGGAGGGCCCAACGAGCGTCGTCAATCACTTTCGCAATGGCCCCTTCCTCGTTGCGCGTGATCATCACCACCGAGACGTCGTCGTAGTCGTTCGGTCCCGTCGTCACAGAAGCCCGCTACTCACGGCACCGACGGTAGTGCGGTCTCACGGCCGTTAAGAGACGTCGCTAACGCCTGGGAGCGCACCACGCAGCCATCCACATTCAGATAGTCGAACGAGCCGAAACGGCCATGTAACTCGATGCCGAGGTTCTTCGCCCACTCCCGGACCACTGAGACCGCGACTTCATAGCCCTTGGTGTACACGACGTACGCGTGACGAATTCGCTGCACGTCCTCGAAGACTGGAACACTCGCGGCGTCCACCATTCCCGCCGCGACGATGCCATCGTGGACGTGTCGCACGAGATCCGCATCAGTCATTTCGAGGTAGCGTTCCCCCGGCGGATAGGTGATTTCCGCTTGGAGACTGAAGTGACCTTCCGGCGCGTTGCGAGGGCTAAAGACACTCGGCCCGCTCACCCGGTTCGGAAGATACTCGTCATTCGCGAAGTACACCGCGGTGTAATTCCCAACGTTCACGCCTCGATAGCCGAGCGTGATCACGTTGATCGGATTGATTCGTAGCGACGCGACGGCATCGCGAACCCGATCGGGAACGTCACGTATCAGATCCAACAGGGTTGGCAATGGAACGGTGGAGACCACGCGATCGAAGACAAAGGAACCGGTGTCACTCGTAACCATCACTCCGTCGACGACTCGTTCGATCCCTTGGACTCCAGTGTTCAAACGGATCGACTCCGGCGCAATCCGCCTCGCCCACGCGTCGGTTATCGCCTGGTAGCCACCCTCACGGGGGTATTGGTAGTGGAGCTGATGCAGGTAGCCCTCCGTTGCCTCGCCCAACGCGCCGCGAACGACGTCGTGGGCCGGTGGCAGGGGTATGCGTTCGGACCAGGTCATGGAGAGATCTTCCAGCGCGACATTCCAGACTTTCTCGTTGTAGGGGCGGAAGTAGAGGTCCGTCATCCCTTCACCGAAGTTGCCAAGGAACCAATCACTGAGGTCGGTCGGCTCCTGGGCGAGCGCGGCGTGGTCATTGAAGAGATAGGTCAGGAGGCAACGCGCCCGAGACGAGAGCTCCAGTGATGCTAGGTCGTTCTCAAACGGGTACTTCACCATACGGTGATCGACGAACACCTTGTTGTTGCGTGTGGACTGGTGGACGTTGTCACCGAGGCTCTTGATCATGAAATCGAGCACGTCGACGTTCTTGGAGAACATGATGTGCGGCCCCTGATCAAATGTCCAGCCGTCACGAACCGTCGTGTGGCAATGGCCACCCGTTCGATCACGACGCTCAAAGACAGTGAACTCGCCATCGAGCATCAGGGCGAGACTGAGACCACTCGCTCCCGCTCCGATGATGCCTGTCTTCATTTCGCTCCCAGCCCGTCACGCTCTCGACTCACTCTACAAAGGGACGATGGAATTTCTGGACACTGGGTGAGAAACAGTGGTTGGCAGAACTATCGTTTGCATCGTGTCGACAACGCAGCAAACCCTCCGAACACGACTGAGCCAATTCCGCCACTCCCCCGATTTCGCCAAACTCCTGCGCTACGGGACCATCTCCGTTGTTGCGACGGCCATCTCGCTCTCCGGCCTATTTCTTTTCTATCGAATTCTCTCCTTTAGTCCGGGCTGGTCGAACATCTGGGCGACCGTGATCGCGACGATCCCCTACTACTACCTGAATCGGATGTGGGTCTTCAAGAGGCGGGGCCGGTCGCACCTGACCAAGGAGATCATCCCCTTCTGGGTCATCGCGTTCGGTTCACTGATTCTCTCGACGCTCGCGGTGCGCTTCGCTGGCTACGAGGCTCGAACAATCGGTTCCAAGACGACGCGAGCGGGCATCTTGCTGATGGCGAACTTCGCGACCTACGGACTCCTTTGGCTTATGAAGTTCTTCGTGTTCAACAAGCTCCTTTTTCGAATTCGCGTACCCGAGATGCCCTCGGACGTGCCGATCACCGACTAAATCGGCAACCGATCGCTCACTCGCTCGAAGTTGTCGGCACTACTGGCGCCGGGCACAGGTTGTCCCCGAAGGGCGAGGTAGCTCCAGAGCAGAATCAGCACCGGCCCGACGACGATGATGGATCCCCACCAGGCGCCGCCCAGGACGTACTTGTAGGGCGTGGAGACGGTCCAGAAGAGTGTGCTTTGCCAATTGGTCCACGTATAAATGGTTCGCAGGAACGCGTAATGCGTGAGTCCCGTTTGGACGACGCCAACGAGGTGCTTCTCCACGTGCGTGGGCTCCAGCCAATAGGCGGTGACGGCCGTGACCAAGAGCGCCGCGTATACAACACAGACCTTCGTCGCGCGGAGTTCTATCGGGTCAACCAGCATCCCTTCCTTGGTAGGTGTTGCTCGCCACCTGGACATCAACAAATACAAGGCCAACGCGCACATCCCCATTGGGAGGTAGAGGTTGAGGATTGGCAGCCACACTTCATGCGTAAATGTGGTGGTCGCCGCCCACCGCAAGACACTCTGAGGGACCCCCAGGAATCTCAGCGAGTGCACGGGAAGGAACATCCCAATGCTCTCGCCGGGCTCCACCGACGAACCCGGAATCATGAAGAAGATCAGCAAGAGAAAGGAAGTTAGGCCCGAGTACACGACGGCCATTCGAAGGCGGCCCGATGCGATAATGAATACTAACGGCCAAACCAGGTACTGTGGCGCCAATCCGCCGATCGCGGGAGCGATCAAGAGCATCGATGCGGCGGCGGCCATTGTTTCGATCGGCGTCTTCGAGAACAACTGGTACACGATGATGCCGAGAACATAGATGACGGCCAGCATGCGAAAGTCACCAATGACCGACGCATGCTTCTGCAAGTGTGCGAGGAATTGAAAGATGGAGAGATGGGCCGGGCCGAAGACGATGAAACCGGGTGCGCTGCCATAGCCGATAACACCATCTAGGTTGCGGCGAAGATCGATTCCCTCACCTGCGAACACTACAAAGAACGCGGCGACCGAGAGAATCACTCCGGTAGCAATGACCAACAGTTCCTTGATCCAGGACGTAAGTGACGCTCGACGGTGAATGTTCGGGATCAACAATCCTGCAACGATAATGGCGACGGGCTTGGCGATCACCGCAATGCCGAGGAGGAGTCCGATGATGAGACAAGTCCGGTACTTGTTGGGACTCCCGTCGCGACTCTGCATTGACAGAGCCAGCGCCGCGATCATCGGCAAGATCCAGAGGGTGTCCCATTGGCCTTGCAGGCAAACCAGGATGATGGTCAAGGGACAGAAGGCGTAAATCCACGCCGCTCTTCGTCGAAACGTCGCGTCGAAACGATCGTAATGAAAGAACCACACACTGAGCAGACTGTCCGCGAAGCACGGTACGAGCTTCGGAAAAACGCCAACGGGAAGGAAATGGATGTGATTCATCAACAACGCTGATGAGCCCAGTATGTTCTCGACGATAGGGAAATAAGGAAGATAGAAGTAGCCGTGCGAGGCCGCCACCGGCATGTACGTGAGACTGTTTATCGTGTCGACGCTCCCGAGGAATACGGCCGCCACGATCAGTCGAGTAAACAACGCAACAAGAAATACCGTTGACGACCTGTCGAGGATTCCAGTCTTGTCGATATAACGGCCTTCAAGTTCTTGATCAATCGTGTCGGGCTCACCTTGCACGGAGGCGCCCCGCCTTTACCCGCACGCGAACCACCTGTACGAAGGAATGAACCGCCGCCCGCCACAGTTTGAATTTGGCCAGACCGGCAGTTCCAACGGGTGCGCCAACATCACGTACCTCAGTTTGGAAGATCCTCAACCTCGAATAACCGGTCAAACCGGAGATGATCACGTTGGGGGCAATCGCGTCGTCCGGTAGCAAAACGAGCAACGGCCCTAGAGCGCTCACGCGCATAAGTCGGTAGGGGGTGTTCGCGTCCGTGACGGGCGAACGGAACATTCGACGCACGATCAACCGACTGGTCGCCGTCACGAGTCGCCGGGCGAAATTCGATTGACGGCCCACGCGATAGCCGAGCAGGATGTCGAAGTCCTCTCGATGTGCCCACAGCAACTCGAACGCCGACGTCCCGAACGCGTTATCACTGTCCATTTGCAAGACCCATGGCGCCGTGGAGTCTCGATAACCCATGAGGACCGACGGACCGTGGGCGAGACCTGGGCGGATACGGAGATCAAGCCGACGGAGTTGGTCGTGCGCCATTTTCTCCTCAATGATCGCGAGCGTGCCATCAGTGGACTGCGCATCATAAATGACGATTTGGTAATCGATGGCCAGCCGATCACACACGCCCGACCAATCATCGATGACCTTGGAGATGTGCGCCGCCTCGTTGAAGGAGGGGATCACAATCGTTAGTTCGGGACTCAATCGCTCGCCCAATTATCTCGTCGGCCCATAGGCAATCGTGAAAAAATACACTCCCGGCACAGATCCTCTGTTCAATTCCAAGTTGCAATCGTCCCTTTATCATGGTCCACGGACGTAGTCTGCAGGTGGAATGCGATGCTTACAACTGAGAACATCGAGCCGCGGTGAAGGTCAGCGACAGTGAGGACCCAGTACTCTCCATGAACTCGAACCCAATCGAAAGGGCACCGTTGACTGAGACATTCTCCGAGACATTTCTGAGCGAATCTGCGAAGATCATTGCTGAAATCGATACGGCATCGATCGAGAGAACCGCGAGTGGCCTCTCTTCGGTCCGAGAGCGGGGTGGCCGACTCTTCATCCTCGGCGTGGGCGGCTCGGCCGGTCATGCCTCGCACGCAGTCAATGATTTTCGAAAGCTATGCGGGTTCGAGGCCTACGCGCCTACGGACAACGTCTCGGAACTGACGGCGCGCGCCAACGATGACGGTTGGGACTCGACCTTTGACGGCTGGTTGCGCGGATCGCGACTCAGCGAACGCGACGCGATTTTGGTGCTCTCGGTGGGCGGTGGGAGCATGGAGCGCAATGTCTCCGTCAACCTCGTTCGGGCAATCGATCTCGCCGTGACGACCAAAGCGTCGATCTTCGGCATCGTCGGGCGCGACGGGGGTTACACCAAACGCCACGCCGACGAATGCATCGTCATTCCTCCCCTCTTCGACGATCACGTGACGCCGCACACCGAGGGCCTCTGCGCGGTGCTCTGGCACCTCCTCGTCTCGCACCCGTCGTTGTCTCGTGCGACAGCCAAGTGGGAGTCAATGAAGTGATGTCTGACGATGGTTCGACCCGCCACTCGATGCGTCGGGTCGTCGTCGTGGGCGGCGCCGGATTCATCGGCGGACATTTCGTAGACACCCTGCTCGGCATGGAGGACGTTAAACGAGTCAGGGTATACGACAATTTCTCGTCGGGTCGCCGGTGGCACCTCGAGCACCATGTCAACAATGACCGATTCGACGTGGTGCAGGATGACGTTCGCAATCTAGAGGCGCTCACGACGGCGCTCGACGGATTCGACACGATCATCCATCTAGCCTCCAATCCGGACATCGCCGCGGCGGTGAACAACCCCCTCATTGACTTTGACCAAGGGACACTGCTCACGCAGAATGTCGTAGAGGCTATGCGACGTTCGGCGTGCGAGTTGGTGCTTTACGCCTCGGGTAGTGGCGTGTATGGCGATCTCGGTGAACGAGAGGGTACGGAAAACTACGGTCCACTGGTACCGGAGTCGACTTACGGGGCAAGCAAACTGGCCGGCGAAGCCCTCATCGCGTCGTACTGTCACATGTTCGGTATGTACGGACGCGCGTTTCGATTCGCCAATGTCGTTGGGCCTCGTCAGACGCACGGTGTCGGATACGACTTCGTTCGCCGACTGCTCGCGGATCCCTCACGTTTGGACGTTCTTGGCGACGGTCACCAATCGAAGTCCTATATCCACGTGAACGACGTGATCGCGGCCGTCCTGACAGCGGCGCGCGCTCCTGTGGATCCGTTCTCAACCTTCAACGTCGCAACGACGGACTACATCACGGTCCAGGAAATAGCGGACCTCGCGATTGAGACAGTCGTCGGTGACACGCTCCATACCTCGATACATTTCGCTGGTGGCGATCGAGGATGGCAAGGGGACGTACCAATCGTACGATTGAATACCGATCGAATTCGCGGGCTCGGCTGGATCAACACCCTCACCACTCGAGAGGCACTTCAACTCTCGCTCGATTCTCTCCTTCGGGACTTCCGGTCTGGGAAGATCGAGTAAATGGATACTGTCGTACGTCAGGCGGTGTTCCTCGACCGTGACGGCGTCCTCAATGAATCCATTCGTGTTGATGGTATTCCGGTGCCGCCTCGCACCATCAATGAGTTTTGCCTCATCGACGGTGTCGTTGACGCCGTAGATCGATTGCGAGCTGCCGGATTCGTCTTGATTGTCGTGACGAATCAACCCGACGTCGCGCGCGGGAGACAGACGGTTGCCGTCATTGATGCAATGCACGAGAAACTTCGGTCCGAACTCACGATCGACGACATCTTCACGTGCTTCCATGACGACGTCGACGAGTGCGAATGCCGCAAGCCCAAGCCCGGCATGCTTACCAGCGCGATCCATCGCTACGGGATTGATCCCTCCCGTAGCTTCATGGTGGGCGATCGATGGCGCGACGTCACCGCGGGGCGCCTCGCCGGGTGCACGACGATTCTCGTGGGGCCGGACTGGGAGGCACCAATGCCCGACACGCCGGACCTACGGGCCCGGGATCTCCGCGAAGCCACGGGCATGATCTGTTCGTCACAGAGCCACGTTCGAAGAACACCTGGAGCCTAAGATTCGCTGGTGACAGTTCCGAACGTCAAGATCAAGATCTTTGCGGACGGAGCGAACGTCACCGAGATTCTGGAATTTGCTCAAAACCCTTTAATCAAAGGTTTTACGACCAATCCGACCCTCATGTTTCGCTCCGGAGTGGTCGACTACGAGGAGTTCGCGCGAGAGATCCTTGAACAGGTCACGTCCCTGCCGGTGTCTTTTGAAGTGATTGCGGACGACGTCGCCGAGATGTCACGTCAAGCCCGCCGTCTGGCCTCGTGGGGCGACAACGTGTTTGTCAAGATTCCCATCACGAACACTCACGGAAACAGTTGCGCTCCACTGATACAGGAACTCGCGACGGACGGGCTTCGCCTCAACGTGACCGCCCTCACGACCATTGGTCAAGTCCAATCAATCTCAGACGTTCTCAATCCGGAAGTTCCAATGATTGTCTCCGTGTTCGCTGGCCGAATCGCGGACACGGGCGTCGATCCGATTCCCGTCATGGACCAATCCCTCAAGCTCCTCGCGCCCTATGCATTCGCCGAGTTGCTCTGGGCTAGTCCCCGAGAGATCTTGAACATCGTCCAGGCCACGTCAGTAGGGTGTCACATCATCACCGTGACGAACGACCTGCTGGCGAAATTGTCAAGCCTCAACCGTGACCTCGAGACGGTTTCGCTCGATACGGTAAGGATGTTCTACAACGACGCCGTTCGATCGGGACTGACGCTCTGATGACGAAGCGAGCGACGCCGTGATCATCACTCGTACACCGTTTCGCATCTCCTTGGGCGGAGGGGGCACCGACCTACCCTCGTACTCGGACCGTTTTGGTGGGATGGTGATCTCCGCGGCGATTAATCGCTACATGTTCATATCCATCAATAAGTCATTTGGTGACGACTATCTGCTCAAGTACTCACACCTCGAACGGGCCAAAGCGATCAGCGACATCGAGCACCCCATCATTCGCGAAGCGCTTCAGCGGTACTACCTCGCACCTGGCGTTGAAATAGTGAGTGTGGCCGACATCCCCTCGGGCACCGGTCTCGGAACATCGGGATCCTTCACCGTGGGTCTGTTGCGCGCACTCTCAGCACGCCGTCGAGAATTCGCGACGGCGCACAGCCTCGCTCTCGAGGCGTGTGACATCGAGATTGGCAACCTCGGGCGGCCCGTCGGCAAACAGGATCAGTTCATCGCCGCTTATGGGGGCATTGCGGTGATGGAATTCCGCCCCGACGGGTCAGTCGAGGTCAACCCCCTTCGCATGTCCAGTGAAACACTCGCCCAGTTGGAGTCGAACCTGGTTATGTTCTTCACTGGTTATTCCAGAGATGCCAACCTGATCCTTGGCGAACAAAGATCAAGATCCGAGGACAACGACGTGTCGATGATCGAAAACCTCCACACAATGAAGGAGCTCGGCAACGAAGTCGAGGTCGCTCTCGAGACCGGCAATATCGATGATTTCGGTGAGATCATGAATCGCCACTGGATGCACAAGAAAGAGCGTTCAACGTCGATGACGAATCCGCTCATCGACCGCTATTACGACCTCGCGCTCACCCACGGGGCGATCGGCGGCAAACTCGTTGGTGCCGGGGCGGGCGGCTTCCTCCTCTTCTACACGCGCCGACACGCCGAGTTGCGGGTGGCAATGGCGATTGAAGGTCTCCAGGAGGTCCCCTTCGGCTTTGACTTCGAAGGAACGACGGTTCTTGTTCGGGACTGACTATCCCTGCGTCGTCCTCGCCGGCGGAATGGGAACCCGAATGCAGCCATCGGTTCCAAACGTTCCAAAGTCCTTGATTCCGGTCCGGGGTCGGCCCTTCATCGAGTGGCAACTCGAGTGGCTCGTCGCGCAAGGTGTCCGTGACGTCATTCTTGGCATCGGGCACCTTGGCGGCGACATCCGTCGCCACGTCGGAAACGGAGAGTCATTCGGATTGCAAGCGGCCTACGTTGACGAGGGCGACTCGCTAAAGGGCACGGCCGGCGCCCTGCGTTTGGCGGTCGATGAGTTAGGAATCGCGACTCCGTTCTACGTGCTCTATGGCGATTCGCTGCTGGACGTGTCGATTGCTGACGTTACGTCGACGTATCAAGAAGTAGGTCTGCCCGCTCTCATGACGGTGTTTCGAAACGAGCGCCGGTGGGAGGAAAGCAACGCGGTCTTCGACGGGCGCCTCGTGACGCGGTACGAGAAGCGTCTTGCTACTCCACCATCTGACATGGTTTACGTTGACTACGGCTTCCTCATCATCGACAGTCCCGTCATCGATGAGTTCGTTCCCGCAGGCGAGGTCGCCGATCTAGCGGACGTGCTTGGCCGCCTGAGTACGAGCGGACGGTTGGCCGGATTCGAAGCCTCTCGACGATTCTTCGAAATAGGTTCTCCCGAGGGGCTGGTCGCGCTGGAAGAGTATCTCGCAACGAAGCGAGACCAATCTCAGTGACACGAATTCTCAAGTTCGCACGAGGTGGAGCGTCTCAAAGTGCCGCGACGAGTGGCAACGAATCAAAGCTGCCGTGGTTGGATCGACCACTTAGCGGCTGGTCATGCGTGCTCGGCTGGCTCATCGCTCTCGTGATATTCATCGGGCTCACCACCCTTTTTGGCGGACTCACGGAATTGGACGCACTCTTGTCCACCTACTCTTCGTGGTTCATTGCCCACGGGAACTTCGCGTGCGCCTATCCACCGGGCAGTTCGGTCGGGATTGCGCTTACCGCGCCGCTGTACACACTCATCTCGGGAGGACTCTCGTTCCTCTTTGGCGTCGGTGACGGCGTCACGTTCCCAACACAGT
This sequence comes from uncultured Acidimicrobiaceae bacterium, assembly GCA_937881055.1. Lineage (GTDB taxonomy): Bacteria > Actinomycetota > Acidimicrobiia > Acidimicrobiales > RAAP-2 > RAAP-2. The sequence goes on from CALGFJ010000290.1 coordinate 23,919, forward strand.
CTGTGCTCGGTTCGCGGTGTCTCACGTGGCTTGGCCCAATTCGACACTGGTCCACGCAAACGAGTGCGCTGACGTCAACACTTCGATTCGGCTATCTCGGTTGGTTGGCATTAATGGTCGGTGTCGTCGCGGTGCTGCGCGCCTGTCGACGTGGAAAGACTGGCTGGGAACCTCTCACGCTCATTCTCATTGCGTGCACTCCTCCGGTCTTCATGTGCCTCCAATCCCTTTTCCACCCTCAGGACCTTCTCGCGATGGGACTGATTCTCTGTGGAGTCGCGTCAGTACTGCGCGACCGGTGGGTTCTGGCCGGTGTCTTGATGGGTCTCGCGTTAACCTCCCAGCAGTTCTCGATTCTGGTTCTCGTCGTACTACTCGTACTTGCCCCCAACGCTGGTCGCTTCAAGATGACGGCCGCCACGGTGATGACGTGGGCAATCGTCGTGCTCCCGCTCACGTTGATGACGTCTGGACGAGCCCTTCGAGTGGCGCTCGTCGGATCAGGGCTCGCCGGGGCGCAGGACAAATCGCTCACGTGGGAACTCCACCTCACGGGATCAGCGGCAGTCGACGTGTGGCGACTCATGCCTATCGTGATCTCCGCAGGCCTCGCGTACTGGACGCTCCGGCGCCTCGGGCGTGCCGCTCTCGATCCGGTGCCCCTGATGGCGCTCGTCGCCACGTCTTTGTCCCTGCGCCTCGTCTTTGAGGAAGGACTTTACGGCTACTACTTCATGGCGGTCGCCGTCTCAT
>CALGFJ010000291.1 GCA_937881055.1 uncultured Acidimicrobiaceae bacterium
TGAGTTCAATCGTCTGGCGCATCGAACACTTCGACGAGATCGATTCGACCAATACATGGCTGGCCGTGAAGGCCGCCGAAGGGGCGCCGGAGGGCCTGGTGGCGATGGCGGACTTCCAGAGCGCCGGCCGGGGCCGCATGGATCGGCGCTGGGAGTCGCCACCCGGTGCGTCATTGCTGTGCTCGATTCTCCTTCGACCAGACGTGGGGCCGGACCAGCTGCAGCTGGTCGTGGCCGGCGTGGCGCTCGCGGCGCGCGCGGCGCTGGTGCGTTTGAGCGGAGTTCGCCCGGCCCTTAAGTGGCCGAACGACTTGATCGTCAAGGACGCGAAGATCGCGGGGCTCCTGGCTGAGATCGTGTCCGTCGACGATCGATTGGCGGTGGTCGTGGGAATCGGCGTGAACCTGACGAACGAGGGTCCGGCGAACGTGCGCTCGACCAGTGTGCGCGCCGAGTCGGGGGTCACGATCACGGCGCCCGCACTGCTCGACATACTGCTGGAAGAACTCGAAGCCCGCCGCGCGTTGCTCGACAGTGAAGAAGGGCAGGCGGCGTTGCGCGAGGAGCATCGGCGCGCCCTCGTGACCTTGGGTCAGATGGTCCGGGTTGAACGCTCCCGAGACGTGATCGTCGGTCGAGCGCGCGACGTCGATGAGTACGGGCAGCTCATCGTCGAGGTCGACGGCGAAGAGGTTGCCATCTCGGTCGGAGACGTCGTTCACGTTCGGGCGCACGATGGAGAATCATCGTGAGTCGAGCGACTCGAGTGATGGTGACCGGCGCCGCCGGTCAGGTCGGTGTCGACGTGCTCGACGTGCTGGCCGGGGCGGTTCCACTCGGGGGTGATCGGTCGTTCCAACCGGACGCGCGCCCCGTGCCGGAAGGCGAGTTTGAGGTACTGGGCCTCACTCGTCGCGAACTCGATGTGACGGATCGCGACGCGGTATTTCGGGCGACCCAAGCGACCCGACCTGACGTCATCGTGCACCTCGGTGCCTACACGGCCGTGGACCGCGCCGAGACCGAAGAGGCCACGTGCTTCGCGATCAACGCTGCCGGCACCGAGTCCATGTCACTCGCCGCCCGCGAGGTCGGCGCACACCTCATCGCAATCTCGACGGACTACGTCTTCGATGGCAACAAGGGTGGCGCCTACGTGGAGGATGACGTGACGAATCCACTCAACGTCTATGGGGCGTCCAAGCGCGCGGGAGAGTTGCTCTGTTCGAGCGACGACACCATCGTGCGCACGTCGTGGGTGATGGGAGTGCGCGGCAAGAACGTCGCCCACGTGATCGCCGAGCGGGCACTCTCGGGTGCGTCGGTTCGATTCGTGAACGACCAAACCGGCACGGTCACCGTCGCGAGCGATCTCGCACGCGCCCTGGCAACGCTGGTGCGCCAGCGTCCCGGCGGACTCTGGCACGTAGCGAATTCCGGCACTACGACGTGGTTCGACGTCGCTCACTACATCGGGGAGATACTTGGTCGCGACGAAGCCTTCGCCACGGCGATCGCCACGGCCCAACTCGATCCGGCGCCGCTCGCCACTCGGCCGATTCGAAGTGACCTGTCGAGCGAAAAGTTCGCCTTGCACTGGTCGGCGTTGCCCGATTGGCGTGACGGGGTGACTCGGTTGATTCGCGACCGCGGAGCCCAACGGGGCGCTCAGTGATGAGTGAGGTCACCACCGACGTCGCGGCGGTCATCGTTGACTTCCACGCCGGCCAGGCCCTGGACGACTGCGTCGATTCGCTCCACGCCAACGGCGTCACCGACATCGTCGTCGTCGAGAACGGGGAGGAAGGCTCGACCCTGCCCGCGCTCTCTGGTCAACACGTCGTACTGGTCGTGCCGAAGCTCAATCTCGGTTACGGTCGCGGCGTCAACCGCGGCGTGGCCGCGGCACCACGTCGTCGCTACCTGCTCGTCTCGAATCCCGATGTCGTCGTGCACGAGGGCGCCGTCGCGGCGCTCGTGAACTTCCTCGACGATCATCCGAACGTCGCCATCGTCGGACCTCAGATCAATCGTCCCGACGGCAGCGTGTATCCCTCCCAGCGCGTGTTTCCCAACTTCTGGCTCGCGGGATTGCACGCGCTGCTGGCGCCGCTCTGGCCCGGCAACCCCTTCACCCGTCGGTACCGATCGCCACGCAAAGACGGCTCCGTCGATTGGGTCTCGGGCGCCTTCTTTCTGGCGCGACGCGACCTCTTCGAAGAGGTCGGCGGCTTCGATGAGCGCTACTTCATGTTCGCCGAAGACATGGCGTTGTGCTGGCAGATGCGCGAGCACGGACACGACGTCGCGGCGACGCCGGAGGCTCGGGTGACCCATATCGAAGGCGTGTCGCGCGCCCGCGCTTCACGTGAGATGTTGATCGCCCATCACCGCAGTGCCATGCGCTTCGAGTGGCAGACCGCGAGTGGTTGGCGACGCGTCCTGGCGCCGATTGCGACGCTCGTGCTCGGTCTGCGGCTGTGCGTGGTGCTGGTGATCCGACCCCCGACGTAAGGAATCCACCGTCTAGAATGTTGCCTGGGCTGCGAGTGGTTCTGTGGTTGAAAGTCGATGCCAGTCGCGGGCGAAACGACCCACGTAAGGCGTCTTGTTGACGCTGAGCATGGCGCGGTTTAGAAGTAAGTCCTGCCTTCGGGTGGCCACCGTGGCCACCGGGAGAGCCGGTGAAGTGTGCGACTTGATCGCCGGAGAGCCTCGTGCTGCTGGCGTGACGCACGGACACCGCCGCAGGCAAGTGTGGGGTAAAAGACCAGGTCAGCACTCGCAGCCCAAATGAAGAAGCCGTAACGACCGGTAAGGTGCATCAAGACATGAGTGTTTTTAGCAAGGTTCTGAAGGCCGGCGAGGGTAAGCGGGTTCGTCAACTGGCCGAACTCGTGCCGCCCATCAACGAACTCGCTGACGAGATGGCGGCCCTCTCGGACGCCGAGTTGCGGGCCAAGACCGACGAGTTCCGGGCCCGTTTCACTGAAGGCGAAGACCTTGACGACATGTTGCTCGAAGCCTTCGCCGTGGTGCGCGAGGCCGCGACCAGGGTCCTCGGCCAACGCCACTACGACGTCCAGTTAATGGGCGGTATGGCCCTGCACTTCGGGTGGATCGCCGAAATGAAGACCGGTGAAGGAAAGACCCTCGTGTCGACATTGCCGGTGTACCTGAACGCGTTGGCCGGCAACGGCGTACACGTCGTCACGGTGAACGACTACCTGGCCACGCGCGACGCGAATTGGATGGGCGCCCTGCACAAGTTCCTCGGGCTGACCGTGGGGCGTGTCGGACCGGACCTCTCAGAGTTCGAGGACAAGCGCTTGGCCTACGCCTGTGACGTCACCTACGGCACGAACACGGAGTTTGGATTCGACTATTTGCGTGACAACATGGCGCGTCGCGCCGAACACATGGTGCAGCGCGGGCATCACTACGCGATCGTCGACGAGGTCGACTCGATCTTGATCGACGAGGCGCGTACGCCGCTCATCATCTCCGGTCCGGCCTCGGACGTCACGAAGCTCTACTACCAGTTCGCTTCGATTGCGCGCGCTCTCGTGCGCGACGCCGACTACGAGGTCGACGAGGAGAAGAAGACCGTCGTGCCGACCGAAGCCGGCATCGAAAAGGTTGAGAAGCAACTCGGCGTTGCGAACCTGTATGACGCCGTGTCGACAAATTACGTGCACCAGCTCGGCCAGGCCCTTCGCGCCAAGGAGCTCTACTTCCGGGACAAGGAGTACCTCGTCGACGCGGGCGAGGTGAAGATCGTCGACGAGTTCACGGGACGAACCCTCGACGGACGGCGTTGGTCCGACGGCCTCCATCAGGCGGTCGAAGCCAAGGAGCGTGTGCGCATCCAAGAGGAGAACCACACTTGGGCCACCGTCACCCTGCAGAACTACTTCCGCATGTACGAAAAGCTCGCCGGCATGACCGGTACGGCCGAAACCGAGGCCGCGGAGTTCGGCAACACCTACAAGCTCTCGGTCGTACCGATTCCGTCGAACCAGCCGCTCGTGCGCCTCGACCAACCCGACCTGATCTACAAGACCGAAGACGCGAAGTTCGCCGCGATCGTGGACGACGTGCGCGAGCGCAGTGACCTCGGTCAGCCGATCCTGCTCGGTACAGCCTCGGTTGAGAAGTCCGAACTGCTCTCACGCGAACTCTCGAAGGCCGGTATCACGCACGAGGTGCTCAACGCCAAGCAACACTTCCGCGAGGCCGAGATCGTGGCCCAGGCTGGACGTAAGCACGCGGTCACGGTCGCTACGAACATGGCGGGTCGAGGCGTGGACGTTGTTCTCGGCGGCAACTTCGAAGGACTGGCGACGCGCGAGGCCCAGGGCCGAGGTTACGAGCCCGGCTCCGAGGAGTTCGACGCCGCGTACCAGAACGCCCTGGCGAACTACCGCACGATCTGTCAAGCCGAAGGCGACGAGGTCCGAGCGCTCGGCGGTCTCTACGTGCTCGGGTCCGAGCGACACGACTCACGACGGATCGACAACCAGTTACGTGGTCGATCCGGTCGACAGGGCGATCCCGGCGAAAGTCGTTTCTACTTGTCGCTCCAGGATGACCTGCTACGACTGTTCGCGACCGGAGCCGTCTCGTGGGTAATGGACCGAACGATGCCCGACGACTTGCCTATTGAGGCCAAGATGGTTTCTAAAGCCATCGAACGGGCCCAGAACACTGTCGAAGGCAAGAACGCCGAAATTCGTAAGGACACGCTGAAGTACGACGAAGTGATGAACGAACAGCGCAAGGTCATCTACGGACGGCGCCAGCAGGTCATCGAGGGCGAGGACATACACGACGCCACCATCGTGCTGATCGAAGAGATCCTCACCAACGTCGTCGACGAGCGCCTCCAGGGCGAGTTCTCCGAGGCTTGGGATCTTCACCAGTTGGTCGTGGAGTTGACGAACTACTACCCGACGACGCTCCTAGCCGACGCGCTCGCGGAGTATCACGACCGTGACGAGATACTGGGACTCGTCATCGACGAAGCGGTCGGCCAGTACGAGAAGAAGTGCGAGGAGTACCCCGGCGGGATGGACACGGCCCACGAGATAGAGCGCGATGTCATGCTCCAGATCCTCGATCAACGCTGGCGCGATCACCTTTCCGACATGGACTACTTGCGCGACGGCATCCACCTTCGTCAGATTGCTCAAACGGACCCGTTGACGGCCTGGCAAAAGGAGGGCTACTTGATGTTTGAAGCCCTTCTCGGTAACGTCGACGCAGACTACGTGCGCTTCATCACCCACGTCGAAGCCTCCGCCGTGGAGGCGATCGAGGAAACCGAGGCCGACGAAGGCCTCGAGGGCGCTCTGACAAACGCTAACGTCGTCGCGCCGGGAGCGACGGAACTACCGTCTCACGGAGCGCCGAAGAAGCCGCTGCCCAAACAAGGTGACAAGATCGGCCGAAACGAGCCGTGCTGGTGTGGCTCGGGTCGGAAGTACAAGCAGTGCCATGGCCGACCCTAAGGCCGAGAACGCCCTTCGCGAGGCCCTCGGCACGTTGGAGGACTTGGAATCCAGGTGGAGCGCGGCGCGCGAGTACCTGAAGATCGACGAGAGCCGTGAGCGCCACGCCGTCTTGAGCGAGCTCGTGGCCGATCCGAACCTCTGGGACAACCAGGACCGGGCCCGAGAGGTCACCACCGAACTGGGGCGACTCTCGAATGATCTCGAGCAGTTCGACGACCTGCGCAGCTCCCTCGACGATTCCTTGGTGCTCGCCGAGTTCTCGCGCGAGTCCCTCGGGGCCGGTGAGGCCGATTGGTCGCTCCTGAACGAACTCTCCTCAACGGTCGCCACGCTCGAAACCCAGATCGCCGCGCTCGAGACCCAGAGTCTCTTCACTGGTCCCTACGACGCGAACGACGCGATCGTCGAGTTGCACGCTGGCGCCGGCGGTACCGACGCGCAGGACTGGACCGAGATGTTGCTGCGCATGTACTCGCGCTGGGCCGAGCGTCGAGGATTCGGGGTCGAGATCGACGAGGCGACTGAGGGCCAAGAGGCGGGCCTGCTGTCCTCGACGTTCATCGTCAAGGGACGCTTCGCCTACGGCTGGCTCTCGGCCGAACGCGGCGTGCACCGACTCGTGCGCATCAGTCCGTTCGATTCACAGGCCCGCCGTCAGACGAGCTTCGCGAGTCTCGACGTGACGCCGCTCTTGGAAGACAACGCCGCGGAAGTTGAGATCGATGAGAAGGAATTGCGGGTGGACACGTACCGCTCATCGGGCGCCGGTGGTCAACACGTCAACAAGACCGACTCGGCGATTCGCATCACGCACCTGCCCACCAACATCGTGGTCAGTTGTCAGAACGAACGTAGTCAGCACCAGAACCGGGCGCGCGCGATGCAAATTCTCGAAGCGAAGTTGGCCGAGCGCGCCCGCGCCGAGCGTCAAGCGGAGATGAACGCGTTGAGCGGCGACCGCGGCGATAACGCGTGGGGTTCGCAGATTCGCAGTTACGTGCAGGCGCCATACCAACTTGTGAAAGATCACCGAACTGATCACGAAACGGGAAACGTTGACGCTGTCCTGGACGGTGATCTCGACGGCTTTATGGAAGCTGAACTGCGACGACAGCGATTTCATTCATAAGAAATCCGAGAGCCCTTTAACGTGAGGCTTCCGTGGCACGAAGGCACAAATTTGTCAAACTACAATGGTTGGTGTCCATCCGGGTGCCGACGCACCACCGCAACTACGTACCCGAGGGGGTGTTCGCGTGATTCGCTTTGAGAATGTCTCCAAGACGTACAAGAACGGCTCGCCGGCCCTCAAGGACATCTCGCTCGATATCGAAAAAGGGGAGTTCGTCTTCTTGGTCGGCGCGTCAGGTTCGGGCAAGACCACCTTCCTTCGCCTGCTCTTGCGCGAGGAGTTACCCGACAAGGGACGGATCCTCGAAGCCGGTCGCGAACTCACGGAACTGCCCAAGTTCCGCGTGCCGTTCTTGCGGCGCAACATCGGTTGCGTCTTCCAGGACTTTCGGCTTCTCCCTAATAAGAGCGTCTTCGAGAACGTCGCGTTCGCCCTGGAAGTGATCGGTCGCCCGCGTTCTACGGTCGAATCCCAGGTGCCACTGATCCTCGACCTGGTCGGACTCTCGGACAAGTCCAAGAGCCTGCCCGGCGAGCTTTCGGGCGGCGAGCAACAGCGAGTCGCGGTGGCGCGAGCGTTCGTCAACCGACCGTTGATCCTGCTCGCCGACGAACCGACGGGCAACCTCGACCCGGCGAACTCCGAGTCGATCATGGCGCTGCTCGAACGTATCAACCGCACCGGCACGACAGTCGTCATGGCCACACACGACAAGGCGTTGGTCGACCGAATGCGTCGCCGCGTCATCGAACTGGACAAGGGCGAGATGATTCGCGACCAGGTCCGTGGCGTCTACGGCATCGATGAGGGAGTGGCGATCTAATGCGCGTGTACTTCCGTTACGCCGTGAAAGAGACGTTCTCAAACCTCTGGCGCAACCGCATGATGACGATCGCCGCGGTCCTCACGGTTGCGGTTTCGCTGTCGCTCGTGGGTTCCGCCCTGCTCTTGAAGCAAAGCGCCGCTCAGGCGTCCTCGCAGTGGCAACAGGGCACGCGCGTGACGGTCTGGATGTCGCCGACGGCCTCGGCCGGCGAGATCAGCAACGTGAAAACGCAACTCTCCAATCTGCCCATTGTGAAGAGGTGTCAGTACCGAACGCAAGCCCAGGACTACGCCGAGATGAAGAAGACGCTGCCGCCGTCGGAAGCGAATGTGCTGACCGTCTCAGATATTCCGACGAAGTTCAGCTGTGTCCCGACGGTGCCGTCGGACGCCTTTACCGTGCAGTCGACGTTCATCCACCAGCCGGGCGTGTACACCGTGACCGCGCCGGAGCAGCAGATTCGTGAGATGAACCGCGCCATTCG
>CALGFJ010000292.1 GCA_937881055.1 uncultured Acidimicrobiaceae bacterium
TCGATCGCCGTTCGAGCATCGCCGGTCGCGACCGAGAACCCGAACTTGGTGTCCTCTTGACCGGTGCGCACGAATTCGTGGGTGTGCGCTTCGACACCGGGCGTCACCCGAATCAGACAGCTGAGTGGCGACGACGTACTCACGAGCGTCGAGAGCATCGCAATCTCTTCGAAGTTGTCCACGACCAATCGGTGCACACCGACCGCGATCGCTCGTTCCAGCTCGTCGGCCGACTTGTTGTTGCCGTGCATGATGACGCGCCCGGCCGGCACGCCGGAACGAAGCACGAGGTCGAGCTCGCCCCCGGTCGCCACGTCGATGCAGAGTCCCTCTTCGAAGGCCAGTCGGGCCATCGCGCCACAGAGGAACGATTTTGACGCGAAGGCGACGCCGTCATCGAACGCGCCGGCGGCTTCACGGCAGCGCGCGCGCAACGTGTCCTCGTCGTAGACGAACAACGGTGTGCCGTACGATCCGGCGAGACCACGCAGTGACACGCCACCGACGGTGACGTCATTCGCGAGGATTTGAGCGGTGTCCGGAAGTAACGACGCCGGGATCGGCTCTGCACTCATAGACGAACATTACGGGGTGGCGTGGTCGTTCACGAAACTCTGAATCAAAATGTCACGGGTAGGCTTCGACGATTTCCCTCGTAGTTCAGTGGATAGAGCATTGGCCTCCGAAGCCTTGCGCGCGGACCTCAAGAAGTCGAACAGCTCCGAGAGAATTCTGGGATTCGCCAATGATTGCGTGTGACTAGTTGTAGTGACCAAATAGGTCGTTGACACGACTGATTGGTGGTTTGTCCCGAGAGCAGTGTGGCCTCGGTGGTAATTGTCGAGGTCCAAGAGGCCCTCGAAGGCCTCTGCTCACTCAGTCTCTGACGCGAAGGGGCGGCCGTAGGCCGCTACTCGGCCCGCAGCACGAGCGCGGGCGGCGTACGCGCAGCCGAACGTCCTGGCGCAACCGCAATGAGGTTGACGAGCACCATGGCCGCGACGGCCACGAGCACGATCCCGCCCACCGGCACCGTCGGGGTGGGAACGGCGTAGATCTGATGGGCGAAGAGTATCCAGAGCCAGCGTCCGATCGCGATGCCGAGCGGGAGCCCGACGACGAGTCCGACGAGCCCCACCACCGTGGCCTGGACGCTGACCGCGGCCGAGACCTGTGCGCCCGTGAATCCGAGCGCCTTCAACAGTGCGAGGTCTCTCCGACGCCGGCGAACCGATGCGACGAGGGTCAGTCCAAGGGCGACGACCGCACCCGCTGCGAGGCTCCCCGCCAATAACGCCGGCGTCGCACCCATCGAGCGGTAGTTCACGATCTCGGCTGGCAAGAGGTCGGAGAACACGACGACGGTGGCGCCGGAGCCGTCGCCGTGCGGGGCCTGCGCGAACGCCTTATTACCCACGCCAGCGATGCGGTGGATGTCGGCGAGCGCTGCGGCGTGGGTCAGGTTCGCGCGCATGCGGACGAAGATGAACTCCGGTCCATTGAGCGTGGGGTCAGGGCTCAGAGAGGCCTTCTTGAGCGCGGCGGGAATGATCCCGGACGAGAGCAGCGCGCCCGTGCCCATCGAGGTGTGATCGCCCTCGGTGCTCGGGAACCCGATCGCCGGCAGAGTGGCGGTTCCCACCACGCGGAGCGTCGTCGGCGGGACGTAGAAGGGGGCGGTCTTGGGGCTGCCGTAAGTCACGGTCACGGTGCCGCCGAC
>CALGFJ010000293.1 GCA_937881055.1 uncultured Acidimicrobiaceae bacterium
TCGCCGATATCGATGACCTGCCAGCCGTAGGCCGCAAAGCGCGAGGCCGTGTCGTCGTGGAACGCCAGTTCCGTCGGCCCGTCGATCGTGATGTGGTTGTTGTCGTAGAAGACGGTCAGGTGGTCCAGACCGAGCGATCCAGCCAACGACGCGGCCTCGTGGCTCACGCCTTCTTCCATACAGCCGTCGCCGGCGATGACCCACGTACGGTGATCCACGAGCTCGCTGCCGTAGTCACTACGCAAGATCCGTTCGGCGATCGCCATGCCGACGCCGTTCGCGACGCCCTGGCCGAGTGGGCCGGTCGTCACTTCCACGGTGGGAGCCACGCCGCGTTCGGGGTGGCCGGGCGTGCGCGAATGCGGTTGACGAAAGGCGCGGAGGTCCTCGGGCGTCATGTCGTACCCGAACTCGTGGGCGAGGGCGTACTGCAAGATGCAGGCGTGACCGTTGCTGAGGATGAAGCGGTCACGGTCACTCCAACCCGGGTCCGTGGGATCGTGGCGCATGACGCGCCCCCAGAGCGCCACACCCAAGGGAGCGAGCGCCATCGCCGTGCCGCTGTGGCCCGAATTCGCGGCCGCCGGCGCGTCCATCGCCACCGCGGAGATTTCTCGGATGGCCCGTCCTTCGAGTTCCGTCGCGCCCGGAAAGAGAGTGTCTGTCATGGTTATGAGAGTAGTGAATTCACTTGCGAGTAAGAGCAAGTGACCCCGGATAGCCTTTGGCGATGGTTCTACAGATACCGCCGAATTGCGACCTCACGTTGGGCCTGACGTGCGTGGATAAGGCCGCCGACGCCACGACGGTATGGCGGATGCGAGTCGACGAACGCTTCCTCAATCCGGCCGGGATCGTCCAAGGTGGATTCATCTCGGCCTTGATGGACTCGGCGATGGGTGCCTCCGCCGTACTCAGTGTGAGGGACCGCAAGGTCTCCATCGCCAACACCGAAATGAAGTCGTCGTTCCTTCGACCGGCACGAACTGGCGATGTACTCACCTGCACGGCCCGTGTCTTGAAGCCCGGCAACGTCGTGGCGTTCCTCGGGGCCCGAGTACAAGATGAAGAGGGAAGGCTCGTGGCGACGGCCAGTTCCACCTACTTGATCAAAGAACGTGATGAGTAGGCTGGGAACGTGAAAAAGGCCACGTGGCGCAAGTTCATGCGGGGCAACTCAGTCCAGCGCGACCTCGATGAAATCAAGACCCTGGCCCTGCGCTACATCAAGGAAGAAACGATCCAGCCGCTCAAGGACATGGGACGATTCGTCCTCTGGGGCGCGGTCGGCAGCCTCCTCGTCGGCTTCGGCTACTTGCTCTTGCTCTTCGGCGCACTGCGCTTCTTGCAGGAACAGTTCAAGGTGCTCGACGGCACACTTTCGTGGATTCCGTACCTGGTCGTGGTCGTCCTGGCCGCGCTCATCATCGGTCTCACCGCGTGGCGCATCGTGAGTGGTGCTGCCAAACGACGCTTGAGGGACCCGAAGTGAGAGAGCAGTCGGCCACGCGACGTCAGCTCGAAGCCTCGATCCGCGCCTTGTTGCCGAGCAAAGAAGAGCTCGACGAGTTGACGCCGTCCAAGAACTCGGCGGCCTCCATCGCCGGCGTCGGGGGCATCATGACCGGCTACGTCTGGGGCCGCTTCCGAGGTCACCAGGTCCGCAAGAGGCGCGCGTCTTGATCCTGAAGAGAGTCTTTGGCCTGGCGACCGCGAGCGCCCTGACGAAGGCGTGGGAGAAGAAGTCGAAGAAGTGGTTGACCTTGGCGGGCGCGATCGTACTGTTCCAATTCCTGGACTCGCGCGCCGCGCGTAAACCCTCGCCCAAAAAGATCGCCAAGTGAGTGCCGCCGAACTGAAACTCGGTGAGCGCGTCATGCTCATCGACGCCAAGGACCGGCACTACCTGATCACGCTGCGTGAGGGCGCCGAGTTTCACACTCACGCCGGGATCGTGCGCCACGACGACGTGATCGGCGTACTCGAGGGATCCCTGATTCGCGGCAGTACCGAGCGAAGTTTCTTAGCTCTTCGACCGACACTTTCGGACGTGGTCTTGAAGATGCCCCGAGGGGCGCAGGTGATCTACCCCAAGGACCTCGGCACCATCCTCATGCAGGCCGACGTGGGTCCGGGAATGCGCGTGCTCGAAGCGGGCGTCGGATCCGGTGCGCTCTCGATGACGCTGTTGCGCGCGGGAGCCGTCATCACGGGCTACGAGATCCGCGAGGACTTCGCCCTTCAGGCGACGAAGAACGTGCACGACATGCTCGGCGCCGACGTGGCCTACGACGTCCAAATCCGCGACGTGACGTTGGGCATCGACGAAACCGACCTCGACCGCATCATCCTGGACATGCCCGAACCGTGGGACGTCGTGAAACACGCCGAAGGAGCACTGCGACCCGGGGGCATCCTTTTGGCCTATCTGCCGACGATAAATCAGACGCAGTTACTGCGTGAGACCCTTCGCCATCACTCCTTCGGACTCGAAGAGACGGTCGAGATCCTTCGACGAACGTGGCATATTGACGGGCGTTCGGTGCGACCGGACCACCGAATGGTCGCGCACACCGGATTCATCACGAGCGCGCGTCGATTGGTGAAGCGCGTCGAGGGGATCTAGTCGTTCTCGATGAAGATGCATTCACCGGGGCACTCCTCGGAGGCCTCGGTCACCGCGTCTTCCATCCCGGCCGGTACGACGGCGATTCCTTCGGCGCCGCCCGGTGCACTCTTCACGTCGGTGCCCTCTTTCACGTAGGCCAGGCCGTCGTCGAGCAGGGTGAACACGTCGGGGCAGATCTCTTCGCAGAGACCGTCTCCGGTGCACAAGTCCTGGTCAATCCAAACCTTCATTTCGGGGCCCTCCATGGCGCGATGTGTCTAGTAACACTAGCGGGCCGGTTTGATTACCTGTGACTTCCATCGGTGTGCTGCGCTCACCTAGGGTGGCGTTATGGACCGTTCCGCGCCCTTCGGCAGTGACGATAATCCAGAGAACGACGACCAGATCATCGTCAGTTCTCCGCGCGACTCGACCATGAGCGACGTCGAACAAGCCAGTCGACGCATCGAGATGCTCGAAGAGAAACTGCTCGAGGCACGGGGCGCTCTGGCCCAGAGTCGATCGAACAACGAGAAGCTCACGATCACGATTCAACAGACGCGTGACCAGATCGCGGCCCTGCGCGACGAAGTCGAAAAACTGACGCAACCGCCCGCGGTGTACGGCACGTTCATCGACTTCAACGACGACGGGACGGTCGACATCTTCGCCTCGGGTCGAAAGATGCGAGTGGCGTTGCACCCCGGTTTGGATCCCGGCCAAATCGATCGGGGAAACGAAGTCGTGCTGAACGAGTCCTTCACCGTGATTGGCGTGCGCGAGTCCGACGGACAGGGCGAAGTCGTGACCGTCAAGGAAGTCCTCGACGAACGCCGCGTCCTGGTGTACGGCCGCGCCGACGAAGAGCGAGTGGTGGAACTCGCCGACTCCCTTCGACACGTCAAGCTGCGCAGTGGTGACGCCCTCTTGCTCGACCTGCGCTCCAATCTCTTGGTCGAGAAGCTCCTGCGCCAAGAGGCCGAAGAGCTCGTCTTGGAAGAGGTCCCCGACATCACGTACGCCGACGTCGGGGGACTGGACGACCAGATCGAGGCGATCACCGACGCCGTCGAACTGCCCTACCTGCACCGGGCCCTGTTCAACGACTACGACCTGCCGGCACCCAAGGGCATCTTGCTCTACGGGCCCCCGGGCTGCGGCAAGACGCTCATCGCCAAGGCCGTCGCCAACTCGCTCTCCCAGAAGGTCGCCGAACTCACGGGCAACCGCAACGTGCGCTCCTACTTCCTCAACATCAAGGGGCCGGAGTTGCTGAACAAGTACGTCGGTGAGACCGAGCGTCAGATCCGAGTGGTGTTCCAACGAGCGAGGGAAAAGGCCGAAGAGGGCGTGCCGGTCATCATCTTCTTCGACGAGATGGACTCGCTCTTTCGCACCCGCGGCACCGGGATCAGTTCGGACATGGAGTCGACGATCGTCCCGCAACTCCTCGCCGAGATCGACGGCGTCGAATCGCTGCGCGACGTCATCGTCATCGGTGCCACGAACCGCGAAGACCTCATCGATCCGGCGATCCTGCGTCCGGGTCGCCTCGACGTGAAGATCAAGATCGAACGCCCCGACGCCGACGCCGCCGCGCAGATCTTCCAGCGCTACCTCCACAGTGAACTGCCGATCGACGAAGGCTCAATACGCGACCTCGGTGGGGGAGACCGCGCCAAGGCGATCCAGGTCATGATCGAAGAGACCGTCGCCGACATGTACCGCGTGACCGACGAGAATCGATTCCTCGAAGTGACCTACCAGGGCGGCGACAAAGAGGTGCTGTACTTCAAGGACTTCGCGAGCGGCGCCATGATCGAGAACATCGTTCGTCGCGCCAAGAAGCTGGCCGTGAAGCGAGAGATCGCCGACAAGGGTCGCGGACTGCGCGCCAACGACCTGATCGAATCCATTCGACAGGAGTATCGCGAGAACGAGGACCTGCCGAACACGACGAACCCGGACGACTGGGCGCGCGTATCCGGCAAGAAGGGCGAGCGAATCATCTTCATCCGCACGCTCGTCAACCGCGAAGAGACCGACGTCCTCGGCGGTCGCTCAATCCAGCACGTCGGCACCGGCCAGTACCTCTAGGACCATGTCCGTCGCGAAGGTCCTCGGGATCGAGACAGAGTACGGCATCGCGGGGGGCCCCGACGGCGACCAGATCGTCGCGTCGAGCGTCATCGTCAACGCCTACGCCCAGGAGGGCCGAACCCGGATCAACTGGGATTTCGAGGGTGAAACGCCCGACCTGGACGCCCGAGGTCTGCCCGACCTGACGTCCTTTGCACCGATTGTGGAAACGCACCTCGCCAACACGGTCCTCACCAATGGCGCGCGTCTCTACGTCGACCACGCGCACCCCGAGTACTCCTCACCGGAGTGCCGCACGCCGCTCGAGGCCACGCTGTACGACGTCGCGGGCGAAGAAGTGATGCGACGCGCCCTCACGGTCGCCAACGAAATGATCGAAGCGCATCAGGCGATCACGCTCTACAAGAACAACTCCGACGGCAAGGGCAACTCCTACGGCACGCACGAGAACTACCTCGTGAGTCGCGACGTCGAGTTCAACCACGTCGTGCGCGCCATGGTGCCGCACTTCGTCTCACGCCAAATCATCGTGGGCGCCGGCAAAGTGGGCGCCGAGACCGAAGCAGGGCTCGACAGCGATCCGTTCTTCCAACTGAGTTCTCGCGCCGAGTTCTTTGAAGAGGTGGTGGGGCTCGAGACGACGTTGAAACGTCCGATCATCAACACCCGCGATGAGCCCCACGCGGACCCGGAACGCTTTCGACGTCTCCACGTCATCATCGGCGACGCCAACATGAGCCAGGTCGCGACCTTCGTGAAACTCGGCTCGACGGCCATCCTTCTGGCGGCCCTCGAGGATTCGGGGTTGGACGCGTTCCC
>CALGFJ010000294.1 GCA_937881055.1 uncultured Acidimicrobiaceae bacterium
GGTGGCGGCTCGTGCCATGCGCCTATTATATTCCCATAGCGGCATGTGTCAAGGGGTGGTGACCTTGCTGGGCGAGGCTTTTGACACCGTAGATCTACTGAATTTGTGCGTATCGCAATGGAACACTCTGAACTTCGACTGATTCGTGGTTATCTCCCAACCGCAATGGAGTGAAGGCCCACATCACCATGTGGTGAATACTCTTGCTCGAGTTGGCGCGCATGCCTGGGGTGCCTCGTCAAAACTCGGCGGTCATATGCCTACGCGATTTCTACGAATGCCCACCACGCGAATTCTGGATCAGGGGCGTCGTCCTTGTTATCACGGATGCGAAAAGGGCACCGCGAAGGTGTTGGCCCGTCGAACTCGATACGGATATCGTTCGGCGGGGACTGGGAAACCTACTTACTCTTCTTTCGCCCGTGGGGATTCACCGATGAACTTCATCCGCAAGAACGTGACGGCCGGTGCGGTGTGTACGGTCGCAATCGTGCTCGCACTCGCGTCGTCGACACCCGCGTCGGCAACGGGCGCACCGTTCAAGCACCCCGGCGCCATCGCCCTCGATCACGACGGTCATCTCTGGGTCGCGAACCAGGACTACTTCGGAATCACCGAGATCGAGGCCAGTACCGGCAAATTCATTCGTCGCATCGACGCCCGGGCCGACGGCTTCTTGGATCCGTCGGGCATTGCCGTCTCCGGCAACGACGTCTGGGTGGTGAGCGGCAGCGTCACGTACCAAAACGGCAAGAGCAAATACGGCCGGGTGACCGAGATCGACGCCACGACTGGCGTCGTGGTGCGAGTGATCAACCTCAAGAAGCACGGGTTCACGGGACTGTCGGGCGTGAGTGCCGACGCGCGCCACGTGTGGGTCACCGCCGACGGTGGAGAGCAGGTCGCTGAACTGTCGAGCGTGACCGGGAAAGTTCTGCACGCATTTCACTGGCGCAACAGTCTCGTTGAGTCCTCGAGCATCGCGACGTACGGCGGACTCGTGTGGATTCCCAATCCCGAGGGCCCCGTGGGTCTCGTCGAACGCAGCGACGCGACCGGCAAACGGATTCGAACCATCACGCCGACGGCGATGGTGGCACCCCCGGACGGCGGCAACAAAAATCGCATCAACATGCAACCGCGCTTCGTCGCCGTCGACGCCCGCTTCGTATGGACGGGGAACGACCAAGGGCTCTCGTTCAAGCTCGGCGGTGGCTCAGTCACGCAGATCAACGCGGCCACCGGAAAAGTAGTTCGCACGGTCGATACGGCCGCCGATCGATTCCACGCCAACATTCAGTCCATCGTGTCCGACGGTACGCACGTGTGGATCGTCAACGGCAGCGTCTATACCCGTGGTGGTCGGCGAGGTGATTCAATAACGGAGTTGAACGCCTTGAATGGCTCTCTCATCCGGGTCGTTCAACTGCACGACGGCATCTACTCCGATCCCGTGGGGTTGGTGTCGAACGGCGTGGACGTCTGGGTCACCGACACCGCCGGCGGAGCCATCGGAATCGGCAGCGTGATTGAATTCAACGCCGCAACGAGTGCCGTCGTGCGCGTCATCGGTCACTGTTGCTCGGGACAGTGAAGAGTCTCGTCTCGGACTGCACTTAACCGAGCGTTATCGACCGACGCGTTTCGCGGTGTGAGCACCCGGGCCAGCAGCAGGGCCGACGCTGACCTTCTTCGAGTTCCTCTTGGGTCCGGCGGATGCGGCGTTCCCGGGTCACCTTCTGTTTGGCGTCTTCCACCCAGCAGATGAACTCGTTGCGAGCCAGTGGCGTGATGTCCTTCCACGCATCGAGTGCCGAGGTATTGGTGACCAACGCCTCACGAAGATCTCGCGGAAGTTTGTGCACCACTCCCCCCGGCACTCGCACGCTGCTCATGGAGCGACAGTAGCTTCGGTGAACGTCTTCAATGAAATGACCTTCTCCAATTCACACATCGGGCCACGGTGTAAATTTCGACTTTGCGGGTAATCACGCCACTCAAAGGATCCCTTATGTCAGAACCAGAGCCCCAGTCAGCGATTTTCGCCTTCGCCAACGAGATCGTGGATCAACTCGCGGAGAGCAATCCGATCTTCGCGACCGAAGCCG
>CALGFJ010000295.1 GCA_937881055.1 uncultured Acidimicrobiaceae bacterium
TCACGCCGCGGCGGTAGTTGGTCTCGACCTTGGCGGCCTGCTCCTCGTACTTGTTCAAGATCGCGGCCTTCTCCGACGTCGTGACGACGTCGTCGATCGAGATCGTGAGGCCCGAACGCGTCGCGTAACGGAATCCCAACGACTTGATGGCGTCCAGTGACTCGGCGACCTCCTGGCGACTGAAGCCGCCCGAGATCTCCTCGACGATGGTGCCGATCGGCGTGGCGTTCTTGCCGATCAACTCATTCACGTAGCGGAAGCTGAACGGCAGGGCCTCGTTGAAGAAGACCCGTCCGGCCGTGGTGACCAGTGAACGGCTCGCGCCCTTCACCTCGACGCCGGCCGCTTCGAGACGCGTGTCGAGCGAGGAACCCTCGCTCGGGCGGATCTCGATCTGCGTACGCACGCCGATGGTCTTGTCCCCGAGCGCGTTCTCGATCTCGTAGACGTGACGAAAGACCGGCGGGTTCGCCAGCTTTTCCTCGGCCGGCAACGTCAGGTAGTACGCGCCGAAGACCATGTCCTGGGCCGGCTCGGTGATCGGACGACCCGTGGCGGGCGTGAAGATGTTGTTCGTCGAGAGCATCAAGATTCGAGCCTCGGCCTGCGCTTCGGCGGACAGCGGCACGTGCACGGCCATCTGGTCACCGTCGAAGTCGGCGTTGAACGCCTTGCACACGAGCGGGTGGATCTGGATGGCCTTGCCGTCGACGAGGACCGGCTCGAAGGCCTGGATACCGAGGCGGTGAAGCGTCGGGGCTCGGTTGAGCAGGACCGGGTGCTCGCGGATGACCTCTTCGAGGACGTCCCACACCACGGCCTTGCGCCGTTCGACCATGCGCTTGGCGCTCTTGATGTTCTGGGCCATCTGGGTCTCGATGAGACGCTTCATGACGAAGGGCTTGAAGAGCTCTAAGGCCATCATCTTGGGCAGGCCGCACTGGTGCAGCTTCAACTGCGGACCGACGACGATGACCGAACGGCCCGAGTAGTCGACGCGCTTGCCGAGCAGGTTCTGGCGGAACCGGCCCTGCTTACCCTTCAACATGTCCGAGAGGCTCTTCAGCGGTCGACCGGACTGGCCGGCGACCGGACGTCCGCGACGGCCGTTGTCGAACAGTGCGTCGACGGCCTCTTGGAGCATTCGCTTCTCGTTGTTGACGATGATGTCCGGCGCACCGAGGTCGAGCAGACGCTTGAGTCGGTTGTTGCGGTTGATGACGCGGCGGTAGAGGTCGTTCAGGTCCGAGGTGGCGAAACGTCCACCGTCGAGCTGCACCATCGGGCGCAGGTCCGGCGGGATGACGGGCACCGCTTCGAGGATCATGGCGCGCGGGTCGTTGAGTCGTCGGCCCTGGTCGTCACGTCGGTTGAAGGACTGCACGATGGCGAGGCGCTTCAAGAACTTGGCGTGACGTTGCGCGGAGAGGGGCTTGCGGCCGTCCTTCGCGTCGATCATCTCGCGCATGACCTTCTCCTCTTGGTCGAGGTCCATGCGGTCGATCAGTTGCAGGATCGCGTCGGCGCCCATGCCGCCTTCGAAGTACTCGCCGTAGCGAAAGTCCATCTCGCGGTACAGCACTTCGTCTTCGATGATCTGACGTGAGTGCAGGGCCTCGAAGGTGTCGAAGGCCTGCTTGGCCAGTTCTCGCTCTTCGGCGAAGCGCGAACGCACGCCGTCGAGTTCCTTCTCGGTGCCGCGCTGCAGGGCGCGAAGCTCGGACTCCTTGGCGCCGTCGGACTCGAGCTTGACGGCGCGAACCTCGATCTCCTTCAGCTTGTTGTCGAGCGCCTTGACTTCGCGCTCGGCGATCTCGAGGATCTCCTCGGCGAGGGCCCCGCGCAGTTCCGCTAAGTCACCGTGACGCTTGTCGACGTCGACGAAGGTGACCATGTGGGCGGCGAAGTAGATGACCTTCTCGAGCTGCTTGGCCTTCAGCTCTTCCTTGGGTGCCGTTCCCATGAGGAGGTACGCCAACCACGACCGAGTCCCTCGCAGGTACCAGATGTGCACGACCGGAGCGGACAACGCGATGTGACCCATGCGGTCGCGACGGACCTTGTCGCTCGTGACTTCGACGCCACAGCGCTCACAGACGATCCCCTTGAAACGCACCCGCTTGTACTTGCCGCACGCGCACTCCCAGGCCTTTTGGGGCCCGAAGATCTTCTCGCAGAAGAGGCCGTCCTTTTCCGGACGGAGCGTTCGGTAGTTGATGGTCTCGGGCTTCTTCACTTCTCCCGAGGACCAACTGCGGATGTTCTGGGCCGTGGCGAGTCCAATGCTCAGTTCGTCGAACTGGTTGACGTCTAACGGGCTCATGACAACTTCCTTTCGGCGGCGCGTCGAGCGTCCTCTTCGTCAGATCCGCGCTCCGGTCGACTGATGTCGATACCGAGCTCGCGGGTAACCGAGAAGAAGTCCTCTTCGGTGTCGGCCAGGTCCACGTGGGCCCCGACCTTGTCGCGCACTTCTACGTTCAAACAGAGTGATTGCATTTCCTTGATGAGGACCTTGAAGGACTCGGGGATCCCCGGTTCCGGCAGGTTCTGACCCTTCACGATCGCCTCGTAGGCGCGCTCGCGGCCCTTCATGTCGTCGGACTTGACGGTGAGGAGCTCTTGCAGCGCGTACGCGGCCCCGTAGGCCTCGAGGGCCCACACTTCCATCTCACCGAAGCGCTGACCACCGAACTGCGCCTTGCCACCGAGTGGTTGGGCGGTGATCATCGAGTACGGGCCCGTCGAGCGCGCGTGGATCTTGTCGTCGACCATGTGGGCCAACTTCAAGATGTAGGCGTAGCCGACCGAGATCGGGCTGTCGTAGACCTCACCGGTGCGACCGTTGTAGAGCGTGACCTTGCCGTCGTTGTCCCCGGCGAGCAGACGCTTGCCGTTTTGTCCGTCGACGTTGAGCGTCGCGAAGGTGTGTTGGATCGTCGGCTTGTCCTTGGCCCGTTCGGTCTCGTCCCAGTGGGCACCGTCGAAGGACGGCGTCGCCACGTAGACGGCCGGCTCGGTGCGCGGACGGGTCTTGCGATACGGACGCGTGGCGGGGTCCGCCTGGTCCGAGTGTCCCGAGGTGCCGACCGTCGGGTTGACCTCGATGCCGGCCCAGCCGTGACGCGCCGCGTAGCCGAGGTGACTCTCGAGGACCTGACCCACGTTCATACGACTCGGTACACCGAGGGGGCTCAAGATGATGTCGACCGGCGTGCCGTCGGACATGAAGGGCATGTCCTCTTCGGGCAGGATCTTGGAGATGACGCCCTTGTTGCCGTGGCGTCCGGCGAGCTTGTCGCCCTCGGAGATCTTGCGCTTCTGGGCGACGTAGACCTTCACCAACTGATTCACGCCCGGTTGCATCTCGTGGTCCTCGTCGCGGCTGTAGACCTTGACGTCGATGACCTTGCCGGACTCACCGTGGGGAACCTTGAGCGAGGTGTCGCGCACTTCGCGCGCCTTCTCACCGAAGATCGCGCGCAGCAGTCGCTCTTCGGGCGACTGCTCGGTCTCACCCTTCGGCGTGACCTTGCCGACGAGGATGTCGCCGGGCTCGACTTCGGCGCCGATGCGCACGATGCCGAGGTCGTCTAAGTCCGCCAAGATGTCGTCAGGCAGGTTCGGGATGTCGCGAGTGATCTCCTCGGCACCGAGCTTGGTGTCGCGAGCGTCGATCTCGTACTCCTTCACGTGGATCGACGTCAACACGTCGTCACGCACGAGACGCTCGTTCAAGATGATGGCGTCTTCGTAGTTGTAGCCCTCCCACGGCATGTAGGCGACGAGCAGGTTCTTGCCGAGCGCGAGCTCGCCGTTGAACGTGCTCGTGCCGTCGGCCAAGAGGTCGCCGTCCTTCACCGTCTCGCCACCGAAGACCAGAGGCTTCTGGTTGATCGACGTGTCCTGGTTCGAGCGGCGGAACTTGTTGAGGTTGTACTGCTTCTTGCCGAGCGCCTTGCCGTAACGGTCGGTGACGTCCTTGTCGTACTCGACGACGATGCGATCCCCCGAGACGAGCTTCACGACGCCGTCGCCTTCGGCGATCAGTACGTCACCGGAGTCGAGCGCGGCGCGCGCCTCCATGCCGGTGCCGACGAACGGCGCCTCGGGCATGATGAGCGGCACGGCCTGCTTTTGCATGTTCGCGCCCATGAGTGCGCGTTGGGCGTCGTCGTGCTCGACGAACGGGATGAGTGAGGTCGCGACCGAGATGATCTGCTTCGTCGACACGTCCATCAACTCGACTTCGTCGGGCTTGACGAAGTCGATCTCGGACGTCGTCGAGGACGACTTGTTGGACGAACCGACGCGCAGCCCGGTGCCGACGGGGCCGCGACGCACGAGCACGCGCTCGGCGCGGATGACGCCCTTCTCATCGACTTCGGTGTTGGCCTGGGCGATGACGAAACGCTCTTCTTCGTCGGCGGTGAAGTACTTGATCTCACCGGTGACCTTGCCCGCCGTCACGACGCGGTACGGCGTCTCGATGAAGCCGTACTCGTTGATGCGCGCGTAGTTGGCGAGGTAGCCGATGAGTCCGACGTTCGGGCCCTCGGGCGTCTCGATCGGGCACATGCGTCCGTAGTGCGAGGAGTGCACGTCTCGGACTTCGAGGCCGGCGCGCTCGCGGCTCAGTCCGCCTGGTCCCAGGGCCGAGAGACGACGCTTGTGCGTGAGTCCCGACAGCGGGTTGTTCTGGTCCATGAACTGGCTGAGCTGGGAGGTCGCGAAGAACTCCTTGATCGCCGACATCACGGGACGGATGTTGATGAGCGTCTGGGGCGCGATCGCCTCGACGTCCTGGGTGTTCATGCGCTCGCGCACGACGCGCTCCATGCGCGAAAGTCCGGTGCGCAGGGCGTTCTGGATCAGTTCGCCCACGCTGCGGATGCGGCGGTTCGCGAAGTGGTCCTGGTCGTCGATGTGGTACGTGGTCTCCTTGGCGGTGCGGTCGCGCGCCAGGTTCAACAGGTACGTCGCGGTCGCCAAGACTTCAGCCTTGGAGAGGACGTGCATCGACGTGTTCGGACGCTCGAGTAGGTCGCCGAAGAGTTCGACGTTCTTCGCCACTTCATCGCCGAGCTTGCGGTCGAGCTTGTAGCGGCCGACGCGGCTGAGGTCGTAGCGCTTCTCGGAGAAGAACGCGCCCTCGAAGTACTGACGGGCCGCTTCGATGGTCTGGACTTCACCGGGACGCGCGCGTCGGTAGATCTCGAGCCACGCGGTCTCTTGGCTGGCGCGAAGGAAGTTCTCGGGCGTGTCCTCGAGGTTGTACTTGTCCATGTGCTTGGCGATCTCGAGGTGCGCCTTCTTCCAGTCGGCGTGGAACTGGTCCTCTAGGAAGTCGAAGTGTGCGACGAATCGCTCGAAGAACGCCTCGTCCATCACGGTGTCGAGGGCGCGCAGCAGCGTGAAGATCGAGATGCGACGCTTACGCGCGATGCGCGCGCCGGCGTTCGCCGCCTTGTTCTTCTTCTCTTCCAAGTCGACCTGCAGCCACTCGCCGCGACTCGGGTGGATCGTTCCTTCGAAGGCGACCTTCTCGTCCTTGCCGGGCTGGAACAACACGCCCGGTGAACGCACGAGCTGGCTGACGACGACACGCTCGGTGCCGTTGATGATGAACGTTCCCTGTTCGGTCATGATCGGGAAGTCACCCATGAAGACGGTCTGCTCTTTGATCTCGCCGGTCTCTGAGTTGAGGAAGCGCGCCCGAACGAAGATCGGCTGGGAATACGTTGTCGCGCGTTGGCGACACTCTTCGACGGTGAACTTCGGCGGGCTCTTTAAGTCCATGTCGTCGGGGTCGAATTCGAGTTCGAGCGAGAGTCGACCGGTGAAGTCCGTGATCGGCGAGATGGCCTCGAAGGCCTCGCGCAGACCCTGCTTCATGAACAGGTCGAAGCTGTCTCGCTGGATCTCGAGAAGGTTGGGCAGTGGGTGAGCTTCACCGAGTGCCGAGAAGTTAAATCGCTCTGGGCTAGTGGACCGAGACGTCAACGGTCTATCCTCCGTGTTGGTGGGTGGTTGCTGCTGGCATATGCCGGGAACACGTACAAAACGGCGTCAGGGGATGACAAAGTTAGGTGCAAGAACACGGTCTTTCAACTCTAGCGGTTGAAACAGGGTATGCGCAACTGGCGCTCCTCCCTTTTGGAGACGCGCGGCCGTTAGAACGGTTGCGGTAACCCTAGGCAGGTTCCGGGCTGGGGTCAAGTACTACCCCCAAAGAAAATGTCCCGGCCGACGTTTCGGCCGGGACATCTCTCTAAAACCCTTTGATTACTTGACTTCTACCGTCGCGCCTGCGGCTTCGAGCGAAGCCTTGGCCTTGTCGGCGTCGGCCTTGGAGACCTTCTCGAGCACGGGCTTGGGCGCACCGTCGACGAGGTCCTTGGCTTCCTTGAGTCCCAGACTGGTGAGTGCACGCACTTCTTTGATCACCTGGATCTTCTTCTCGCCACCGGCCGTCAAGATGACGTCGTAGTCACTCTTCTCGTCCTCGGCATCCGCCTCGGCTCCGCCACCGGCGCCAGCGGCGACCGGAGCGGCCACTGCGGCCGGGGCCGCGGCGGTGACGCCGAACTTCTCTTCGAACTCCTTCAACAGTTCGCTCAGCTCAATTACGGAAAGCTCTGCGATGCCGTCAAGGATTTGTTCCTTGGTCAATGTTGCAGCCATGGTGATTCCTCTCTTCTCTTTCGTACTTCGTTGACTTGGTTATTCGGCCGGTTCGGCCGCGGCGTCCTCAGTGGGCGCCTCGGTAGCTTCCGCTTCGGGCTCGGCCGCGGGGGCCTCGTCCTCGACGGGCGCGTCAGCCTCGGGCTCGGCCGCGGGGGCCTCGTCCTCGACTGCGACCTCCGCGACGGGTGTCGCGTCGTCGTCGCTCGCTGCCGGAGCAGCTTCCTCGACCCCGGCCGGAGTCTCGGCGACCTCTTCGACCTTGTCCTCGGCCGGGGCGACGACGCCACCCTTGCTCTCGATCAAGGCCGATAGGCCGTAGGCGAAGTTTTGCGGGACGGCCTTCAACAGGCCGGCCATCGTGCGAAGCGGTGACGCCAACAGTCCGGCGATCTGGGCCAAGAGCACGTCGCGGCTCGGCAGGTCGGCCAACGCGCCGAGGTCCTTCTTCGAAACGGGTTTGCCGTTGACGACGCCACCCTTCACGATCAGCTTCGGCGTCTCACGGGCGAAGTCGCGCAGCGCTTTCGCGACGGCCGAGACGTCGCCGTCGACGAAGGCGATGGCTGTCGGACCGACGAGGAACTCCGTGAGCGATTCCACGTCGGTGCCGGCGATGGCGCGGCGAACGAGCGTGTTCTTGAAGACCTTGTAGTCCGCGCCCAGCGTGCGAAGTTGGCGACGAAGGGTCGAGATCTGGGCCACCGTGAGGCCGCGGTACTCGGTGACGACGGCCGTGGACGACGCCGCGACGCGCGACTTGACCTCGTCGATGGTGGCGACCTTGGCGGGCTGAACCTTGCTCATACTGCTCCTTCGCCGGATACCGCCCGGTTCGGGCCGGGACATCCAAGCGAACGAGTCTCAGTAGAGACCCGAACTCCTCGTCAGGCGGACCACTGGCCCTTATGGGTTTCCCCACCGGATGTCTTCGGCGTTCTTTGCAAATCTGTGGCACAGGTTTCGTGCGGACGTACATCGTAGTTCGGGTCCAACGACCCGTCAAAACGCGCTAGGCCGAGACGGCGACCTCTTCGACGTCCTTCACTCGAGCCGGGTCGACCTTCACACCGGGGCCCATGGTCGAAGAGACCGTGATGCTCATGATGTAGCGGCCCTTGGCGCTCGCGGGCTTGACGCGCACGACCTCGTCGACGACGGCGCGCACGTTCTTCACGAGGTCGTCGCGACTGAAGCTGACCTTGCCGACGCGCAGTTGCACGTTGCCGATCTTGTCGGTGCGGTACTCCACGCGACCGCCCTTGAACTCGGTGACGGCCTTGGCGACGTCCATGGTGACGGTGCCGGTCTTGGGGTTCGGCATCAGACCACGCGGTCCGAGGACGCGACCGAGGCCACCGACCTGACCCATTAAGTCCGGGGTGGCGATGGCGACGTCGAAGTCGAGGAATCCACCGGCGACCTTGGCGACCAGGTCCTCGGCACCGACCTCGTCGGCGCCGGCGTCACGCGCGGCCTGGGCCGCCTCGCCAGCCGCGAAGACCGCGACGCGATTGGTCTTGCCGGTGCCCGCGGGTAGCGACAGCGTGCCGCGAACGATCTGCTCGGCGCGACGCGGGTCGACGCCCAGTCGGATCGCCAACTCGACGGTCTCGTCGAACTTGGCGGTCGAAAGGGTCTTCACTTTCTCCATGGCGTCGGTGACGTTGAGGAGTTCCTCGCGGTCCACCTTGGCCAGTGAGTTGCGGTAGTTCTTGCCGTGCTTCATGTCTCTCCTAGCTCGCGACCGAGATGCCCATCGAACGAGCGGTGCCAGCTACCTGGAGTTTCGCCATCTCGATGTCATCGGTGTTGAGGTCCTTCAGTTTGGTCTTGGCGATCTCTTCGATCTGGTCCATCGTCACCGTCGCCACGGTTTCGCGGCCGGCGAGGTGCGCACCCTTCGCGACGCCGGCGGCCTGGCGCAATAGCACCGGGGTCGGCGGGGTCTTCAAGATGAACGAGAAGGAACGGTCGTCGTAGATCGTGATGTCGACCGGGATGACCGTGCCCTTCATCGACTCGGTCGCCGAGTTGTACTGCTTGCAGAACTCCATCGTCTGGATGCCGTGCGGCCCGAGGGCCGTGCCGACCGGCGGAGCGGGCGTGGCGCCGCCCGCTTCGAGCTGGATCTTTACGACTGCGACAATCTTCTTAGCCATGGTTCTCTCCTTAGGCGATCTAGAGCTTCGTGACCTGGGTGAAGTCGAGCTCCACCGGGGTCTCTCGTCCGAAAATGTCCACGAGCACCTTGACCTTCAGCTGGTCCTCGTTGATCTCGGCCACGTGGCCCGAGAACGTGGCAAAGGGGCCGGTCTTGATCTGCACGGTGTCGTTCACTTCGAATTCGTGGGTCGGCATGCGACGCTTGGTCGGCGCGACTTCGACACCCTCGACGAATGGTCGGATGATGTTGTCGACTTCGCGGCGCGTCAACGCCGTCGGTCGGGTCTTCTCGGCGCCCACGAAACCAGTGACGCCCGGCGTCGAGCCGATGACGTAGAAGATCTCGGGGTCCGGCTCGCAGCGGATCAAGAGGTAACTCGGGAACATGCGCTTGGAGACGGTGACCTTCTTACCCGACTTGAACTCGGTGACGTCCTCTTCGGGCAGGTAGATCTCGTAGATCTGGTCCTCGAGCTCGCGGCTCTTGATGATGTTGCGCAGTGCGCCGATCACCTTTTGCTCGTGACCGGCGAAGGTGTGCACGATGTACCAACGACCGGGTCGGTCGAAGGCGCTCTCGGCGACGGGCTCTTCAAAGTCCTCTTCGAGGATGGTGATCTCGATGATCTCGTCGGCGACGACGTCCTCGGCGTTCATTGGGGTTTCGATATCGCTCATGATTGCCTTACTTCTGGAAGAGGAACGTGACGAACTTGGAGAAGCCGTAGCCGAGTCCGAAGATGAGTGAGGTCATGAAGACGAGGACGAAGAACACGATCAACGTGTAGTTGATGACCTCGGGACGAGTGGGCCACGAGACCTGGCGCATCTCTTCTCGGATCTCGCGGAAGAACTGGCCCGGACCCGTGCGCTGGCGGCGGCGGCGCTGGACGTCCTGGGTCGACGTGCGACGAGGCGCGGGGGTGCCGTCGGCGCCCACCTGGCCCTGTCGCTGCATCATCCGCTTCTGTTCGCGATTCATCTCACGTCTCTCGTTCGCACTTCATTTACCGAAGAAAATCTCCGCGCAGGGCAGGAGGGACTCGAACCCCCAACCACCGGTTTTGGAGACCGGTGCTCTACCAATTGAGCCACTGCCCTTCGTGACCACCGTCACAACGTGACGGTGCCCGTAAGGAGAATGAATCTTACCATCCTCCCCGAGGGGCCCTAACGGGTCTCCTTGTGCGTGGTGTGCTTGCGCTCCCACTGGCAGTACTTCTTCATCTCGATGCGCTCGCGGTCGTTGACCTTGTTCTTCATCGTGATGTAGTTACGGCGTTTGCAGTCCTCGCACGCGAGGGTGACCTGCACCCGCTTTTCGTTCTTCGCCATCGTTCTCTCCTCGTATCACTTCAAAATCCTGCCTGGTAGCGGCGGCGGGAGTCGAACCCGCGACACCACGATTATGAGCCGTGTGCTCTAACCACCTGAGCTACGCCGCCTGGCGAGCCCTCTGTCGGGATTGAACCGACGACCCCTTCCTTACCATGGAAGTGCTCTACCACTGAGCTAAGAGGGCGCTCGCGTCCACTTTGGCGCGGAGCGAATTGTACTCCGGGCAAGCCTATTGCTTCCAACCCGTCACCACTACCCTTGACAGTCATGAGAATGACCATGAGAACGCGCCTCGTTGAAGTGGACGACGCCACGGCCATCATGAACATCTACAACCCCGAGGTCACTGAGGCCTCGATCAGCTTCGATCTCGTCCCGCGCACCCTCGAGGAACAAGAAGAGTGGATTCGCCGGCATTTGGCCACCCACCCCTGCATCGTCGCAATCAACGTGGACGACGACGTCGGCGAACTCGGCGCCCGAGGTGAGCGAATACTGGGTTTCGCCCTGGTCTCGCCCTTTCGCGACCGCCCGGCGTACGCCACGACAGTCGAGAACTCGGTGTACGTTTGCCGAGCGGCGCGTGGCCGCCGCGTCGGCGAAATGCTGCTGCGCTCGCTGATAGTTGTCGCCGACGAATCAGGCTTCCATTCATTGATCGCTCGCATCGTGGGCGAGAACACCAGTTCCATCCGGCTTCACGAGAAGTGCGGCTTCACCCTGGTCGGCACTGAGATTGAGGTCGGGCGAAAACAGGGAGCCTGGCTCGACGTCGTGGAATATCAGTACGTCATGCCTAATCGCTCGAGATAGGAATCGGACTCGCCGGCTCGAGTTCTTCGCCCGGCCAGGACCACTGCGTCCAGCGCCCCATCGGGAGGATCAATACCCCTCCGAGGACCGCGACCGCTACGGCAATGAGTAGCGGATTGGAGTGCACGAGGTCGATCAGCAACGCCCGCCCACCGGGCATCCCAATGAAGGGACCGGTAATCGAGAGCGCCAGGAGCCAGAAGTGCTCGCGGCCCTTGTAACTCGCGGCGAGCAGCACCAGTCCCCACGCGAGGTACCACGGCTGCACGACCGGTCCGAGTTCCACGAAAAGGATCAACGAGAGCGCCAAAGACCGGACCCAACCGCGCTCTTCGGCGTGCCAGAGTAACCAGAGGGTGAAACCGGCCGCGGTGAGCAAACCGATCAGTCGCGTCACCGAGAGCACCGGGCCAATCGCAATGCCGTGGAACCCGACGGCGTGCAAGGTGTTCGTGAGGGCCAATCCGACCGCCGTCGCCGGTGCGGCCCAGGACCGCACGGTGCCGTTCGACAAGAGGTTGCCCACCCACCCGAAACCGAAACCGGCGAGGAACGTCCACACGCCCAGCGTCGCCGCCGCGACGAGGCCGGCGATGCCAATCGGTCGCAGTCGATCCCGAATGGATGCTTTCGGCCCGAGCCACGTCCAGGCCACGAAGGCGATACCGATGGCCGCCGGGGCTTTTATCGCCGCGGCGCACGAACAGAACACGAGCGCCCAGACGGGATGTCGTTTCACGGCGAGCGCGATACCGACCACGAGGAAGCCGGCCATGATCGCGTCGTTATGCGCTCCCCCGATCAACGTGATCAAGACCAGCGGGTTCATCGCCGAGAGCACGAAGGCCTCGCCCGGGTCGCGGTTCATGCCACGAGCCAAAATCACGACGCCGTAGCCGATCATCGCCACCGCGAACGTCTCGAGGAGACGAAGACCGACGACGGTCCAGATTTGGTGGTGCATCGAGATCCAGTCGATCTTGCCATCGAGGAATAAGAAAAACGGCCCGTAGGGTGCGGGCGAGTTTTGCCAGAGGGTGTCCACGGGATTGACGTACGGACTTGATCCGAGGGTGAGGGGCCCATACAAATACGGACTGATGTGCAGCGCCGTCA
>CALGFJ010000296.1 GCA_937881055.1 uncultured Acidimicrobiaceae bacterium
ACTTGAACTTACCGG
This sequence comes from uncultured Acidimicrobiaceae bacterium, assembly GCA_937881055.1. GTDB lineage: Bacteria > Actinomycetota > Acidimicrobiia > Acidimicrobiales > RAAP-2 > RAAP-2. The sequence goes on from CALGFJ010000296.1 coordinate 16, forward strand.
CACGTGGCGACCACGTTGACCGCAGAAATGTCAAAAACCCCGAGAATTTACGGGTTTCTTAAGGGTTGACCGCCGCTTCCTCGGTCGCTTCGACCGCGACGTGAGGGGTGATTCGATCCAGCCACTTGGGGAAGTACCAGTTGGCGTCGCCGAAGAAGTGCATCAACGCCGGCACCAGGATCGTGCGAAGGATGAACGCGTCCATCAACACCGCGCCTCCGAGTCCGATGCCGAACTCGGCGATGATGCGCTGGCCCCCGACGGCGAAGGAGAAGAAGACGCAGATCATGATGAGGGCCGCGGCCGAGATGACCCGCCCGGTATTGGCCTGGCCCCGGTTGATGGCCTCTTCATTACTCCCGGTGTTGAGCCACTCCTCGTGCATTCGCGACACCAAGAAGACCTGGTAGTCCATCGAGAGGCCGAAGAGGATGGCGATCATGATCGTCGGCAAGAACGATTCGATTGGTCCTGTGCCAGCGTTGATCAACGAGCTACCCCAACCCCACTGGAAGACCGCGACGACGAGTCCGAAGGACGCCCCGGCCGCGAAGATGTTCATTGCCGCCGCGGTGAGGGGGATGACGATGCTCCGGAACGCCAACATCAAGAGCAGGCAGCCCAAGAAGACGATGACCCCGATGAACAGTGGGATCTTGGAGGTGAAGACCTGGGCGAAGTCCACGAAGATCGCGGTGAGCCCGCCGACGTAGATGCCGGTGTGGCTGGTGGCGTCTACGGCCGGGATGTAGTCGTTGCGGATCGTCGCGATCAGATTTTCGGTGACTCTGGAGTCGGGACTCGATTTCGGAACGACGTAGATGACCGCGACCTTGCCACTCTTGGAGATCTGGAGCGGCGCGGCGACCGCGACGTCCGGCTTGCCCTGCAGCTTCTGGTCGAGCGAGACCATGGTCGCCTCGTCCTTGGCGTTATGGATCGCTCCGACGACCTGCAGCGGCCCGTTGAAGCCCGGACCGAATCCGGTGGCGAGGAGGTCGTAGGCCTGGCGCGTGGTCGACGTCGCGGGGTCCGTTCCGGCGTCGGAACTGCCGAGATGCAAGGAGAAGAAGGGGATGCAGATCAGGACGATTGCGATGAGCGCGACGAGGGAGAGCTTGCGAGGATGCTTGGTCACGGTGTTGGCCCAGCGCTGCCAGCGCGAGTTGGTGACGATCGGCTCCGGTCCGTGCGCCGCGAGCGAACGGCGTTCTCGTCGGCTCAGGATGTGAGTTCCCCAGAAGCCGAGCAGGGACGGGAGCAACGTCAGCGAGGCGAACATCGTGATCAGCACCGTCAACGAGGCGGCGATGGCGACGCCGTACAAGAACGAGAGTTGCAGGACGAGCATCCCCAGCAGCGCGATGCACACCGTCGAGCCGGCGAAGAGCACGGCACGGCCCGAGGTATTGACGGCCGTCACGACGGCGTCTTCTGGGCTCAAGCCACGTTTCAGTCCCTGTCGACTTCGCGTCACGATGAAGAGCGCGTAGTCGATGCCCACGCCCAACCCGATGAGCGAACCCAATAAGGGCGCGAAGGTGGCGATGGACAGTGTGTGACTTAGCAGCGTCGTTGACGCTGTCGCGATGCCGACCGCGCTGATCGCGACCAAGAGTGGCAGCACCATCGAAAAGAGGGAGCCGAAGGCCAGGAAGAGGACGATGGCCGTGAGGATGAGTCCGTAGATCAGGTCCGGACTCCCTTTTTGCGCGGCGAGTTGCTCGAAGGCGTTACCGGCGAATTGGATGTTGAGCGAGGCCGAGCGCGCGCTTTCTCCCGCGTTCACCACGGGTTGAATCTGCGCGTTCTTTAGTTTGTAGCCCTGCGTGGTGAAGTAGACGACCGAATAGGCGATCTTTCCGTTCGGACTGATCTGCAATGAGCCGCCGACGAAGGGCGACACGACGTTGGCGACCGAGGGCACCTTCTCGACCCTCCGGTCCAGGGCGAGGATTACCTTCTTGTGGCTCGCGATGGTGCCCGTTCGTGTCTGGAAGACGATCTCGTCGACGTCGCCGGACTTGCTCTTGAATCCGGACTGCAAGAGCTTCAGCGCGTGCGTCGAATTCGTTCCCGGAAGGTTGAAGGTGTTCGCGTAGGCGTTGCCGAAGGTCTGGGAGAGCGCGTTCATGCCGAGGAAGAGGACGACCCAGATGGCGAGGATCAACCAACGGCGCCGATAGGCAAAGCGGGCGAGGGACTTCATGAAGGCGGGATCTCCTGATTGGGCGAGAGGGGGACCGAATAAAATCGTGACGTTGTGTTATTCGAAACACAACATTACGGGAGATTCACGATGGCGCCAGACGACTCCAGGCCGGCGCGTTTCGAGGGCCACGAATACCCTCAGATCCTCCCCGAACCCGATGACATCCAAACCGGCGCGAAAGCACCGTGGTCTGCGCTACCAATCTCTGAACGAACCGGGCTGACTCTCGGGCTCGTCGAATCGAGATTGAAAGACGCCCTGCGCCACTTCGACAACTCAGTAATCCCCGGTGATCCGGGTGCCATGGATATCGCAGGAGGAACGGGACAACCGATTGTCCGGCGCTCGGCGGTGCTCGTCGCGCTGTTCGAAGAGGACGGTGAAACGCAGTTGGTCCTGACCAGACGATCGTTCTCGATGCGAGAGCATCGTGGCGAAATCGCGCTTCCGGGTGGACGAAGTGACGCCGGTGAGACGCCGATCGACACCGCGCATCGCGAGGCGCGCGAAGAGGTCGGTATCGCTGAGACCTCGGTGCGTAGCGTCGGTTGGCTGAGTCCCATCGTGACGTTGGCGCTCGGTTCAGCGATTTGGCCCGTCGTCGGATTCTTAGAGCATCGTCCAGAGTTCGTGACCGACCCGTCCGAGGTCGACCGCGCGTTCACGGTGTCCCTCGCCGAACTGCTCGCCGAGGGCGCGTTCCTCGAAGAGCGGTGGCGACGCGAACTCGCTAGACCGGGTGCCGACGCCGACGGCTACTTCCCGATCTACTTTTTTCGCGTGCCGGGTGACCTCATCTGGGGTGCGACCGCGCGTGTCGTGACCGAACTGCTCTGCGTCGTCACGGGCGTCGAATGGCCCGAAGCGAAGAGGTCGTGGCCCTAAATCCGTCCAGTAGATTGAGGACAGCGCAATCCCATTTTTGGGTTGCTGTTTCTTAGGCGGAGGTCACCATGGCAGAAGTAGAGATCGGCATCTATAAATCGGCGAGACAGGCCTACGGTTTCGACGACATCGCGATCGTGCCCTCTCGGCGCACGCGCGACCCCGAGGACGTCGACATCTCTTGGCAGATCGACGCGTATAAGTTCGAACTGCCCGTGCTCGGTTCGGCGATGGACGGCGCGATGTCACCCGAGACCGCCATCGAACTCGGCCGCCTCGGTGGACTGGGCGTCTTGAACCTCGAAGGACTCTGGACCCGTTACGAGGACCCGATGCCGCTCTTCGAAGAGATCCGCGAACTCGACGACGACAAGGCGACGGCGCGCATGCAACAGATGTACCTCGAGCCGATCAAGATCGAATTGGTCGCCCAGCGCATCTCTGAGATGAAGGCCGCCGGCATCACGACGGCGGCCTCGGTGACGCCCGCGCGCACCGACTGGATGGCCAAGACCATCCTGGACGCCGGCCTCGACATCCTCGTCATCCAAGGCACCGTCGTCTCGGCCGAGCACGTGTCCAAGTCCGTCGAGCCGTTGAACCTGAAGAAGTTCATCCGCGAATTCGAACTGCCGGTGATCGTTGGCGGATGCGCGAGCTACCAGGCCGCGTTGCACCTCATGCGCACCGGCGCCGCCGGCGTCCTCGTCGGCGTCGGACCGGGCAACGCCTGCACGTCTCGCGCTGTCCTCGGCATCGGTGTTCCCCAAGCAACCGCCATCGCCGACGTCGCTGGGGCGCGCATGCGCCACCTGGACGAGACCGGCGTGTACGTGCACGTCATCGCCGACGGTGGCATGAGCAAGGGCGGCGACATCGCCAAGGCCATCGCCTGTGGCGCCGACGCCGTGATGATCGGCTCCCCGTTGACGAGCGCCGTCGAAGCGCCGGCGCGCGGATTCCACTGGGGCATGGCGACCTTTCACCCGACGCTCCCGCGTGGCACGCGCGTGCGAACTCAAGTTCGCGGCACGTTGAAGGAGGTCTTGCTCGGACCAGCGCACGAGAACGACGGACGACTCAATCTCTTCGGTGCCCTGCGCACGTCAATGGCGACGTGCGGGTACGAGACGTTGAAGGAGTTCCAGAAGGCCGAGATCATGCTCGCGCCGTCACTCCAGACTGAAGGAAAGCAGTTGCAGCGCTCCCAGGGCGTCGGCATGGGACATTGACCCAGAACGTCCTCGTCGTCGACTTCGGCGCCCAGTACGCCCAGTTGATAGCGCGGCGTGTTCGCGAAGCGCACGTCTATTCCGAGATTGTCCAGAGCACCATCAGCGCCGACGAGGTTCGCGCGAAGGCGCCGGCCGCGATCATCCTCTCCGGGGGGCCGAAGTCGGTCTACGAAGTGCCCGCACCGTCACTCGACCCCGCGATCTACGAACTCGGCATCCCCGTGCTCGGCATTTGCTACGGCGCGCAGCTCATGGCCCAACAACTAGGCGGCGACGTCGCCAACACCGGCGTCGGTGAGTACGGTCGCACCACGCTGACGCGTCACGGCACGTCGGTCTTGATGGACGAGTGGCCGCAAAGCGTCACGTGCTGGATGAGCCACGGCGACGCGATCGCGACGGCACCGGACGGCTTCGTGGTCACCGGTTCATCGCCCGAAGGTCCGGTCGCGGTCATGGAGGACGTCGCGCGTCGACTCCACGCCGTGCAGTTCCACCCCGAGGTCGCGCACACCGAGCGCGGTCAGGACCTGCTCGCGAACTTCTTGCACCACGTCGCCGGGATTCCGCCGACGTGGACCAACACGTCGATCATCGAGGACCGGGTCGCCGCGATCCGCGCGCAGGTCGGCACGGAGAAGGTGCTCTGTGCACTGTCGGGCGGCGTCGACTCCGCGGTCGCCGCGGCGCTCGTCACGAAGGCCGTCGGCAAGCAACTCACCTGCGTCTTCGTCGACACCGGACTGATGCGCAAGGACGAGGGCGAACAGATCGAAGAGACGTTCACCCGCCAGTTCGGTGTCGAACTGATCCACGTAAAGGCGCAGGATCGATTCTTCGACGCCCTCGCCGGCGTGATCGATCCCGAAGAGAAACGCAAGATCATCGGCGAGTTGTTCATTCGCGAATTCGAGACCGTGGCGCGAGAACTCGGTCAGGGCGGCGACGGTCCGCGGTTCTTGGTCCAGGGGACCCTGTATCCCGACGTGATCGAATCGGGTTCGGGACACGCGGCGAACATCAAGAGTCACCACAACGTGGGCGGCCTGCCCGAGGACCTCTCCTTCGACCTCGTGGAGCCGCTGCGCAATTTGTTCAAGGACGAGGTCCGTCACGTCGGCGAAGAGCTCGGACTCCCGGCCGAGATCGTCTGGCGCCAACCGTTCCCCGGTCCGGGACTGGGCGTGCGCATCGTCGGTGAAGTCACGCGCGAACGCGCCGAGATACTGCGCAACGCCGATTACGTCGTCGTGGACGAGATCAAGAAGGCCGGACTGTACCGAGAGCTCTGGCAGAGTTTTGCGGTGTTACCGGCCGTGCGTACAGTCGGAGTCATGGGCGATGGCCGAACCTACGCGTACCCGATCATCATCCGCGCCGTCACGAGTGACGACGCCATGACGGCCGACTGGGCCCGTCTTCCCTATGACGTCATCGAGAAGATCGCGAACCGACTGATCCGAGAGGTCGACGGCGTCAATCGCGTCGCGTTGGACGTGACGAGCAAGCCACCGGGCACCATTGAGTGGGAGTGAGTCGCAACTCGTTCTCCGAGGAATCACTCTGGGGAACCGACGGCGCCAATGTCGAGGAGCGACTGGACCCGGAGTCGCTGCTCGAAGGACTGACCGCGCCACAGCGGGAGGCCGTCATACAGCGCGGGGGACCGCTGCTCGTGATCGCCGGCGCCGGTTCGGGCAAGACGCGCGTCCTCACGAGGCGTATCGCGCACATCCTCGCCAAGGGCGACGCCCGACCGTGGGAGATCATGGCGATCACGTTCACCAACAAGGCGGCCGACGAGATGCGTCGTCGCGTCGTCGATCTGGTCGGGGCCGACGCGCGCGACATGTGGGTCTCGACCTTCCACTCCGCGTGCCTGCGAATGCTGCGTAGCCACGCCGACGTGCTCGGCTACCAGCGCGGCTTCACGATCTACGACGCCGGCGACGCCGAGACCGCGGTCGAGCGAATCATGAAGGAACTCAATCTCGACACCAAACGGCTCTCGCCGCGCAGCGTCGCCGCCGCCATCTCCGCGGCCAAGAACGAGATGCTCTCTCCGGACGCCTACGCCGAGAGCGGTGACGGCAATCCGCACCACCGACGCATCGCCGAGATCTACCACCTCTACAACGCGCGACTGATGACCGCGAACGCGATGGACTTCGACGACCTGCTGTTGAACGCGGTCGCGATGTTGAAGAAGGACGACGAGATCCGCGCGAGCTATCAGAACCGCTTCAAGTACCTGCTCGTCGATGAGTTCCAGGACACCAACGGCGTGCAGAACCAGTTGGTGATGATGCTCGCCGAGAAACACCGCAACCTCTGCGTGGTCGGTGACTCCGATCAATCGATCTATCGGTTCCGCGCGGCCGACGTGCGCAACATCCTGCAGTTCGAACAGCGCTTCCCCGACGCCACGGTGATCCTCCTCGAACAGAACTTCCGCTCGACGCAGACGATCCTCGATGCGGCCAACGCCGTCATCTCGAAGAACTCCAGTCGTCACGCGAAGAACTTGTTCACCGACGACGTGCAGGGCGAGAAGATCCGTCTGTACCGCGCCGGAGACGAGTACGACGAGGGTCGTTGGGTCGCGACCGAGCTGCGACGCCTCGCGACCGAATCCAAACTCGCGTGGAATCAGATGGCGGTCTTCTACC
>CALGFJ010000297.1 GCA_937881055.1 uncultured Acidimicrobiaceae bacterium
CGCGTCGGTATCGATCCTTCGCCACTGAACCTCTCCGTCGACGACGATCGACTGTGGCTGCAGGCCTGTCTCTGGCCGGAAGAGCCCCGGCGCCTCGCCCGGCTCGACGCGATCATCGCGCAACGCCCGTCCTGGCCCGAGATAAGGGTGTTGCAAGGCACCGCCGCCGAGCGACTCGACGACGCACTACTACTCGGAGATCCGTCGAGCGTGACGATCGTCATCAACAGTTACGTGGCCGCCTACTTCTCCGAAGAGGAACAGTTGGCGTACTTCGAGGACATGGTCGACAAATGCGCGAACGCGAACGTCGCGTGGATCTCCCTGGAATCCCCGTTCATGGTGAAGTGGCCGACGTCGTCGACCTCGAGCGAGAGTGCGCGTAAGGGGGCCACGCAAGTCCTCGTGACGCTTCCCGGTGGCACGCCGACGGAGTGGGGATGGTGTCATCACCACGGACTCTGGCTCGCGTTGGACCTACCGGACTAATGGCGTCGACTCACTCGTCGCGATGGGCGACGACGCGATGGCCCACTTACGGAGCTTCGGATAGGTGGTGCAACTGAATCGTGACCCGTCCCCGCCCGGCGGTGATGGAGCGAAAGTCGAGTCCGTATCGGTGCAATCCGTCCTCGGGAATGTAGGACGTCACCGTGACGGTCGCGGCGTTGTCCTGGTTGGTCGAGACGACCTTGCCCCGACGACCCTTGAGGTCATTCAGCACTTCACCGAGGTACTCGGTCGGGAACGTCGTCTTTACCTCCATGACCCTCTCCAACACCACGGTGCCGGCGGCGTCGAGCGCCGCACGAAGGCCCAGTGATCCGGCGGTGTCGAACGCCGCTTCGGAGGAGTCGACGCTGTGGAACTTGCCGTCGTAGAGCGTGACGCGCAGTCCGACGACGGGAAATCCCGCCGGGCCGCCGCGCGCCATTGACTTTTCGATGCCGTTGCGCACCGCACTGATGAACTGGCGCGGCACCGAACCGCCCACGATGGCGTCGACGAACTCGAAGGGCTGATCGGGCGTGATGGGTTCAACCTTGAGATTGACGACCGCGTACTGCCCGTGGCCGCCGGTCTGCTTCTTCAAGCGACCCTCGCATTCCCGCGCCGACCGGATCGTCTCGTAGCGCTGCACCTCGGGCGTCGCGGTCGTCACGTTCACGTTGAAGCGACGGCGCAGCCGTTCCAGGGTGACCTTGAGGTGGGTGTCACCCATGGCGTCGACGACGAGACGGCGCGAGACCGGGTCGTGGCGCACGCGCAGCGACGGGTCCTCCTCGGCCAGCCGATGCAGGGCGTTCGCTATCTTGTCGTCGTCATCGTGGGACGCACTCAGGAGCGCCACCGAGAGCGCCGGCGCCGGCAACGTCGCGGGAAGTGTCGCCAGGTCCACCCCACGCTTGGCGAGCACGTCGCCCACCGCGACGTCGCTGAGCTTCGCGACGACGACCACGTCACCGGCCACGGCGCGCGTGACGGGGACGAGCTTGGAGCCGAACAGATGATGAAGTCCGTGAAGCCGCTCGTCGTTTCGTGTGCGCACGTTGACGAGCGTGAGGTCGGGCGTGATCGTTCCCGAAATCACCTCCATGACGACGATGCGTCCGACGTACGGGTCGACGATGACCTTGAAGGCGCGCATGACGGGTTCGCCGTCGGGGTCGCGGTCGAGGAAGGTCTCGTTGCCGTTCATCAACGCGGGAATTGGGCGCGAGACCGCGATCTCGTCGAGCAGCGTCGCCAGGCGGTCCACGCCGACGCCCATGGTCGCCGAGCCGCACGTCAAGGGCACGATGCGGCCCTCGATCATGAGTTCCGCGAGCGCCGGCTCGAGCTCTTCCATCGTCGGCACGTCGCCCTCGAGGTAGCGCTCGGTGAGCGAATCGTCCGCGACGACAATCGCCTCGATGAGACTGGCGCGAACCCTCGATTCCAACTCGGCCAGTTCCGCGGGCACCGGTGCGTGACGCGGGGTGTTGCGGTCATAGAAGATTGCTTCGTCGGCCAGAAGATCGACCACTCCTTGCAACGAAGGTCCTTCGCCGATTGGCAACTCCAGCGGCGCCAGCGTCGGGCCCACGAGTGATTCGAGTGACCCCAGCGTCGATTCGAAATCGGCCCGTTCGGCGTCGAGCATGTTCACGAATATGACGACGGGGACTTCAGCCTCCCGCGCGAGGTCCCAGGTGGCGACGAAGTCGCTTTGAACACCGTCGACGGCGCTCACGACCAGGACCGCGACGTCGGCGACGTCGAGGGCCCGTTCGACCTCACCGTGGAAGTCGATGAGCCCGGGCGTGTCGAGCAGTGTCAATTTGTCGTCGCCGATCCAGACCGGCGCCATAGCGATGCCGAGGGACATCTGATATTTGCGTTCTTCGGGATCATTTGCGCCGAGCGTCGTGCCGGCGTCAACCTTTCCGGCTCGTTCGAGTCCACCGGTCGCGACGACGAGCGCTTCGAGTAACGAAGTCTTCCCGACGCCGTTTCGGCCGATCAGTGCGACGGTACGGGCCTTGGGGTGGCTAGGGGCGATGGTCAATGGCACCTCGATTCGCTCGTGCTGCTGCCCATAACGTAGTCCTCTCGCGAGACCAATGCACCGGGCCAGAAGTCATCGGCGGCGCGACGTCGCTACGCCGATGCGACGCGGAAGTGATGGGCGATCTGTCGCGCCAAGTCCTGCGGCGTGTGTACGGTGGAATCAACGACGAGGTCGTAGACGACGCCCACGTGCACGAGCGAGGACTGTATCTCGGATTCTCCGACGACGCGATCTCCCCGGCGTCGCTCGCGTTCGGCCGCAACGTCGTGGTCACACGTCACGCCAATCCACGCGATTCGACGACCGGAGAACGCCTGGCGCATTCGATCCTGAGAGATTTCGCCATCCAGAAACACTTCGTCGAGAATCAGACGCGTTCCGGACTGGGCGACGGCCGCAAGGCCGTTGAGCCACGTCGTCTCGAGACGTCGATACTCGGCGCCGACGACTATCTCGCCATCGGCGCCGAAGCTGATGCCGCCATCTCGAATGGCGTGTTCTCTCGGACGTGCGTCGATTAACGCGTCTTCGTGAATCTCCAACAGGGCGAGCGGCAAGGCACTGATCAGGGTGTCGGTTCCGAAGACCAGCCACG
>CALGFJ010000298.1 GCA_937881055.1 uncultured Acidimicrobiaceae bacterium
TCGTGAACGAAGCGACGCATCGACTCGTCACGACGATCCCCGTGGGCGCCTACCCGCGCGGCATCGCGATTTCGCCCGACTCGCACCTCGCCTACGTCGCGATCATGGGCAGTGACGTGATCGACGTGATCAGCCTCTCGACCTTCAAGATCGTCGGACAGATCGGGGGGCTCTACAACGTGCGTCACGTCGTGATCGACCCACAGAATCCCGACTTCCTCTTCGCCTCGCTGAACCAACCGGGCGACGTCGTCAAGATCGACCGACTCACCGGCAAGATCGTGGCCGAGGTGCACACCGGTTCGGACTGCCGTTCACTCGCGATCTCGACCGACGGCACCGCGCTCTACGTCGTGAACTACCTCTCCAACACGGTGACCGAACTGGCGTCGAGCAACCTGCGGATCCTCCAGGTCGTGCCGACCGGCACCAACCCGGTCGGCGTCACCTACGACGGCACGACGGGCCGAGTGTGGGTCGCGGTATACACCGGCGAGATACTCGTGTTCAATACGAAGTGACCGTCGATCACCGTTCGTACTCGTCGCAGTATTTGGGAGGTCGGTCGCCCTGCGCTACCTTTCTGAAAGCGAAAGGACGAACGTGTATCGAGCATGGCGACGCTGTCGGGTGACATCATGAGGAAACGAATCGATGAGATTGACCTCACCGCGACGCTGGACAAAGCCGCGTCCATCGAGCGCGTCGCCGCGGCCCAGCACCGACTCACCCAGTTGCGTCTCTTCTCGGCCGGCCTACTTCAACCGGACGTCGTGGCGCCGGGCCTCCTGGTGTTGTTCGAAGGATTCGACGCCGCCGGCAAGGGTGGCGCGATTCGCCGATTGACGGCCAGCATCGACCCCCGTCACGTTCGCGTGGTGCCCATTGGTCCCCCGACGCCGGATGAACTTCGCCACAATTTTCTCTGGCGTTTCCAACCCACGATTCCGGGCACCGGTGGGATGACGGTCTACGACCGTTCGTGGTACGGGCGTCTCATGGTCGAACGGGTCGAGGGACTCATCGACAACGCGACCGCGAAACGCTCGGGCGAGGAGATCGTGCAGTTCGAACGCCTCTTGGTCGACAACAACGTCACGCTCGTGAAGTTCTGGCTGCACGTCTCGGACAAGGAACAACTGAGACGCTTCAAGGACCGAGAGAGCGATCCCCTGAAACAGTGGAAGCTGACGCCCGAAGACTGGCGCAATCGCGAGAAGCGCTCGGCCTACTTAGACGCGTTGGAGGACATGGTGGAGACGACCGACAAGTCCCACGCGCACTGGGACCTGATTCCCGCCGAGAGCAAGCACTACGCGCGAGCGGCGGTCCTCGAG
>CALGFJ010000299.1 GCA_937881055.1 uncultured Acidimicrobiaceae bacterium
CGACGCCTCGCGACCGAATCCAAACTCGCGTGGAATCAGATGGCGGTCTTCTACCGGACCAACGCGCAGAGTCGAGTCCTCGAAGAGGAGATGCTGCGCGCGTCGATTCCCTATCGCGTCATCTCGGGGATGCGTTTCTATGACCGCAAGGAGATCAAGAACGCGCTCGCGTTCGCGCGACTCATCGTGAACCCGCGCGACGAAGCCTCGGCGCGGCGCGTGATCAACGAGCCCAAACGCGGTATCGGCGACGCGGCGCAGGCGAAGCTCGGGATGTACGCCGCGCAGAACGGGCTCTCCTTCGCCGAGGCGACGCACTACGCGAAAGAGGCCGGTCTCACCGGTCGGGCGCTGAATGGCGCGCAAAAATTCTCGTTCATGCTCGATCAACTTCGCGCGCTCGCCAACGACCTCGCACCGCGCGAAGTCATTGACGCAATCGTGCGCGAGTCGGGCATGGGTGACGCACTGCGCGCCGAGAACACCGACGAGGCCTATTCGAGGTTGGAGAACCTGGGTGAGCTCGCGTCGGCCGCGAGTCAGTACGACACGTTGATGGACTTCGTCGAGCGCATGGCGTTGGTCGCGGACTCCGACCAACTCGACGGTGGTGCCGGCGCGATATCGATGATGACCTTGCACGTCGCCAAGGGCCTCGAGTTCCCGGCCGTCGTGATCACCGGTCTCGAGGAGACGATCTTTCCGCACCGGCGCGCGCTCTCGGACGACAACGAGCTCGAAGAGGAACGTCGTCTTTGTTACGTCGGGATCACGCGGGCCATGCGGCACTTGATCCTCACGCACGCGTGGAGCCGAACCATGTGGGGCAACCGCATGGACGCGCTGGCGAGCCGGTTCCTCCAAGAGATTCCGGCGGAGTTGATTCACGACATCTCAGCCACCATGCCGCTTCGTCGGATGGATTACCGCGACGCGGACGGCTTCACCGGACGGAGCACCGAGTTCACTGAGGGTCGAGCGTTTGGCACGGGCGCGGCACCGCCCGTTCGCTCGACGGGTGCCGAGAAGTTGGGCCTTGACGTGGGCGATCGGGTCGTGCACGACCGTTTTGGGCC
>CALGFJ010000300.1 GCA_937881055.1 uncultured Acidimicrobiaceae bacterium
GGTGCTTCGCGAATACCTTCGACTACGCCATGCTCGCCTTTACGTGAATCCAACGTGGATACGCCAAGTGGACCAATTGTTGGAGAGCCGGAGTTTCGTAACTATGGAGAGCGCAGTTCGAGACGCGGATGAACAGTCCCTACGTCGCAACGCCCGCGAACTGGCTGTTGTAGAGGTCGAAGTAGAGCCCGCGTTTTGCCATGAGAACCTCGTGACTACCCTGCTCGACAATTCTTCCCTGATTCATCGCGACAATGACGTTGGCGTCGCGAATCGTCGATAGGCGATGAGCAATGACAAAGCTCGTTCGTCCCTTTCGAAGCCTCGCCATAGCCTCTTGGATCAAGACTTCGGTGCGCGTGTCGACGTTACTCGTCGCCTCGTCCAGAATGAGGATGTTCCGGTTCGAGAGGAAGGCTCGCGCGATGGTGAGCAACTGCTTTTGTCCCGAAGATAGATTCGTCGCGTCCTGGTCAATTTGGGTGGCGTATCCGTCCGAAAGCGTACGAACGAATCCGTCGACGTGAGCGGCCTTCGCGGCCTCGAGAACCTCATCGTCGCTCGCCTCGGGTCGGCCGTAACGGATGTTGTCGCTGATCGAGCCGGCGAACATCCATGTGTCCTGGAGGACCATGGCATAGGCGCTTCGAACTTCGTCTCGAGTGAGCTGCGCGTAGTCGACTCCCCCGAGCAGGATGCGGCCCGCGTCAATCTCGTAGAAGCGCACGAGCAGATTTACGATCGTAGTTTTGCCGGCGCCAGTTGGTCCGACGATGGCGACGGTGTCGCCCGCGGCCACATCGAGACTGAAGTCCTCGATGAGCGGCTTGTCGGCGTCATAACGGAAACACACGTTGTCCAATGTGACGTGACCATCCGCACTGGCCGGCAAGACAGCCGGCGAGTCGCGATACTCATCAAGGGACTCCTCGTCGGCGTCAAGGAATTCGAAGACCCGTTCCGCAGACGCGACGCCGGACTGGAGCATGTTCATCTGGGACGCGATTTGGGTGATCGGCATGGTGAACTGGCGCGAATACTGAATGAAGGCCGTGACAGCGCCCAGGGACAACAGACCCGAGGCGACCCTGTAGCCCCCGAAAACCGCGATGACCACGTAGTTGATATTCGCGATGAACTGCATCGAGGGCTGGATTATCCCTGACAAGAACTGTGCGCGAAAGCTCGCCTCGTAGAGCTGCGTGTTCTGTCCCCGGAATTCAGCGACCGTCGCCTCGCTACGCCCGAAGACTTGAACGAGTTCGTGTCCAGTGTGAGTCTCTTCGACCAGTCCATTGAGCGTTCCGGTTCTTTCCCATTGTCGCCCAAACTGGACTTGCGAGCGTTTGGCGATGAGGTAGGTCACTACGAGGGCGAGCGGAATCGTGACGACGCTGACCGCAGCGAGGAGCGGGGAGATCCAGAACATCATGCCCATCACGCCGGCGATGGTGAGGATCGAGGTGATCAGCTGGCTGAGGCCCTGCTGGATAGTCGTCGTGAGGTTGTCGATGTCGTTGGTCACGCGGCTCAGCACGTCGCCGTGCGAGTGGCTGTCGAAATAACGAAGCGGGAGACGACTAAGTTTCGCCTCGACGTCGCGGCGAAGGTTCGACATCACTCGTTGGGTGAGCCCGGCCATAGTGAAACCCTGGAGGTAGTTGAACACTGCGCCCGCGAGATACACGAGCGCGCATAGACCGAGCACACGGCCGAGCTCGTCGATATTCACTCCGACTCCAGGCGTGAGATGCATCCCGCTGACCATCGCGGCGATCTGACTCTCACCGTGCTCACGAAGCTGGTGAATTGCCTGGGCCTTGGTGGTACCGGGCGCCAGACGCTTGCCGATGATGCCGTCGAAGAGCACGTTGGTCGCGCTGCCAAGAATCTGGGGGCCGGAAACCATGAAGCCAACGGAGGTGACGCCGAGCGCCAGCGCGAGCGCAAGTTTGAATCGTTCAGGATGAAGTCGAGCGAGGAGTCGGCGCGTCGTGCCGCGCAAATCCTTGCTACGCCCGAGCGGATGAGTCCCGCCTCGCATCGCGCCCATCGGGCCCATGCTCACGTTGCGGCCTCCTCACCCAATTGCGAGACAACTATTTCGCGATACGGTGCGCAGCTCTGCACCAACTCGTGGTGCGTGCCCGAGCCCACGATCCGAC
>CALGFJ010000301.1 GCA_937881055.1 uncultured Acidimicrobiaceae bacterium
ACCACACCGGTCGCCATAGCGCCGACGACGCCGACGACGACCGCGCCCGCCGTGACGACGACCCACTACGGTGACGACTTCGAGGCCGGTGCCCCGTCATCGAACGCGACGACGGGAACGTCATCAGCGACTAGAACGACGACCGCGCCGACGTCGGGCTACACCACTCCGAGCACTGCGCCGGTCACCACGGGGACCGTCTGCACGACGACGCCGTCCGGGCGGATGGTCTGTCACTAGGAGGGTGATGCAATTCGAGATCTGGGGCCTCACCGGGTCTCTCGCCACCGAGCACGAACGTCAGTTGGATGCGGCCACGGCACGTCTGTGGCACTGGTTGGACGCCGTCGACGCCGCGTGCAATCGTTTCAATGGTGACTCCGAACTTTCTCAACTCAACCGGAGTCACGGCGCGACCATGTCGATCAGTCCGATGCTCGAGATGGCGCTCGTCGCGGCGTTGCGCGCCGCCGACGTCACGGGCGACCTCGTGGATCCGACGGTCCTACCCGCCCTCATGGCCCTCGGCTACGACCGGGACTTCGATGAACTGGCCAACGGCGTCTCAATTCCGGTACGTGCGCCGGTGCCGTCGATGGGGCCGTCGTCGATCCATCTCGACCTCGTAGAGCACACCGTCACCTTGGAGGCGCCGTGCCAACTCGACCTCGGCGCGAGCGCCAAAGCGCTCGTCGTCGACCTCGTCGCCGATGACGTCGCACCGAGTGGCGGCGTGGTCGTCGAACTCGGTGGGGACGTCGCCGTGCGGGGCGAAGGGCCTCAAGGTCTCTGGGCGATCGCCGTGAGCGACTCACTCGTTCTCACCGGGCACGAGCCGCGAATCACGCTGCGCCACGGGGGCATTGCGACGTCGTCGAATGCGACGCGGACGTGGCGCGTCGGAGAACGCACCGTCAATCACATCATCGATCCTCGGACGGGATTCAGCGCCAGCGGTGCGTACACGACGGCGACGGTCAGTGCGAGCGACTGCGTGACCGCCAACGCCTTCGCCACCGCCGCACTCTTATGGGATGAGGACGCGAGCTACCACATCGCCCAGGCGGGATGGTCGGCGCGCCTCGTGCGCGGCGATGGTTCGCTGGAGTTCGTCGGAGGATGGCCCGATGACGAGGTGCGGCCGTGATCGGCCTCACCTCCCCCTACCTCTGGTACACGACGCGCGCGACCGGCCTCGTCGCATTGGTGCTCTTCAGTGCCGTGATTGTCTTGGGTACCTTTGTCGCCAATCGAGTCGGCGGCACGAACGTCGGACGCTTCGAGCTGAACGAACTGCACCGATCGGTGTCAATGGTGGCGATCGCCTTCCTCGTCATCCACATCGTCACGACCGTCGTCGACAGTTTCGTCCCGACCGGGTGGCTCTCAACGTTGATTCCCATGACCTCGTCATACAAACGCGTCGATATAGCCCTCGGTGCCGTCGCCTTCGACCTGATTCTGGCGGTGTGGGTGTCGAGTCTGATGAAGGCCCGGATCGCCAACAGTTCGTGGCGCTTCATCCACTGGTTCAGTTGGATGGCGGTCGGGGTGGCCATCGTGCACGGCTTCATGACCGGAACCGACAGTCGTTCGGGCATCGGCCTCGGGGTCGTCATCGCGTGCGCGTGCGCCGTGTTCTCGAGCGCGGTGTGGCGCTACGTGAAGCGACCGGCCCGAGCCTTGGGTCGAACGGCGCTGTCACCGCTCGCGCCCGAAGTCGCACACGAGAAACCGGCGAAAAGCAAAATCAATGATTCGAAGAGACGCAATCGGACGCAACGATGACGACGACGGTGACGTTGCCGCGCGTCTTGCACGCCGCTTCGGGACGACCGTTGTCACTTCGCG
>CALGFJ010000302.1 GCA_937881055.1 uncultured Acidimicrobiaceae bacterium
GCCGCTTCAACCGCCTCGGCGCCCGAATTGCAGAAGAACAGTCGCTCGATCTGCTTCGGGCTGCGCGTGATGAGCTGCTCGGCCAAGAGCCCCGGCAAGAGCGCGCAGTCCATCTGCACCATTCCGGGCAGGTCCGCCTCCAGCGCTTGGCGAAGGGCGTCCTTGATGACGGGATGAGACCGGCCCAGGGCGAAGACGCCGAAGCCGCTCAGCATGTCGAGGTAACGATTGCCCTCGTCGTCAGTGAGGTAGCAACCCTCTCCGCGTTCATAGAAACGATCGAAACCGAGCGTCGTCACCACTTTGGTGAGCTGAGGGTTCAGGTACTGGGCGTGCAGAAGGAAGTTATCGCCGTGTCGTTCCTCCATCAGTGCTGCCAGGTTGAAGGTCATCGCTCTCCCGCGTTTCCTGCAAATCTATTACTGGTCGCACCGCGGCCATTTCGGTGCTCAGATTACTGGCGACATCCCACCGTCAATGCTGATTCCCACTCCGGTCACGTAACTGGCCCGAGGCGACAGCAGAAACGCGGCGAGGTCGGCGAACTCGTCGGCGCGTCCGATGCGACCCAGCGGAATTTTCGAGTTCGCCGCCATAGTCGCGTAGAACTCGTCCAACGAGACGTTCGCGTCAGCGGCGCGACGCACCCACTGCCCGGACTCGATGAGGCCGATAAGAATCGCGTTCACTCTTATGCCGCGTGGTCCCACTTCGCTAGCCAGCGCTTTCGTCAGCGCGAGTCCGGCCAGCCGTGACGCCGACGTCGGCGTCGTGTTCACATTCGGCGTGCGCGCCAGGATCGCCAGCACGTTCACGATCGCGCCTTTGGTCGTCTCCAGAGCCGGGAGCACCTGTCGGGCCACGTGAAGCGCCGAGATGACCTTCAGTTCGTAGTCACTTCGCCATTCGTCGTCGCTCGACGTCGCGATCGGCGAGCCGGCACTTCGGCCAGCGTTGTTCACTGCGCCGTCGAGCCGCCCGAATCGCACGAGCGTGGAATTGATGAATTCGTCGAGCTGCTCGGCGTTGGTGACGTCGGTCTTCGAACACAGTGCGTCCAAGCCCAAGAGTTCTTGGGCGTGAGCGAGCCGATCCTCGTCACGACCACAGACCGCCACCAGCGCACCCTCGGCGACCAGGCGCTGCGCGAGCGCGAGACCGAGTCCGTCGGTCCCGCCGGTGATGAGAAATGCCCTGTCCTGAATTTCGAGGTCCATAGATGCATCCTAGGAATGAACGCGTTGGCCCAGTTCAGAGGCGAAGGTGGTCGAAAGTGGAGAAGTATTCTGTGGCGATGTCGGACATGTCACCTCGAACCTCGACGCAACGCGCTCGGGTGCTCCGCGGTGCGCTGTGCGCGACGGTTCTCGCGGGGTCGGTGCTTATTGGCACGAGCAGTGGAGCGGCGAACAGTCCACTGTCGCCCTTCACGTCAAGCGTCTCGAGTGTCAGCGCCGCCCAACTGGGTCGCACGTGGCATGCGAGTTGTCCCGTCGGGCCAAGTCAACTGCGATTGCTGCACCTTCGTTACGTCGGATTCGACGGACGATCGCGCGTCGGCACCATGGTCGTGAACGCGTCGGTCGTGACGGGAGTGGTCCGTGTCTTCGCGACGCTGTACGCGAAGCGCTTCCCGATTCACTTGATGGTCCCCGAATCGAACTTCCAGGGCAAGGACCCGGCGTCCATGGCGGCCGACAACACCTCGGGGTTCAACTGTCGCTACGCGGTGACGACCGGACCGAAGCAGTGGTCGGTGCACGCCTACGGTGAAGCGATCGACGTCAACCCAGTACAGAATCCCTACGTCTTCAACGGCGTCGCGCAGCCCGTCGCCGGCAACGCCTACGTCACTCGAAGTGACGTCCGTCCGGGCATGGCCGAACCGGGCGGGGTCCTCAACGACGCTTTCGCTTCCGTAGGCTGGTTCTGGGGAGGACGATGGAGCGCGTCACCGGACTACCAGCACTTCTCATCAACCGGCGGTTGAAAAAGGCCTTCGCCTGCTCGATCGCCCTCGCGATGTCCAGTGTCATCGTGCCACTGACGTCGTCCAGCGCGGGAGTCGTTCAACCCAGACTCGCATCGTGCAGCGTCGTCGCTGACCAAGCGGCCGGGACAACGAAGTCCGACCAGCTGATAATGGTGGTCGCTCCCACGAGTCATTCTCAGAGCACCTCACTGGAGTTCTTCGTTCGCCAAGGGGTCTGCTTTCGACTCGCCGACGGACCGTATCCGGCGCTCCTAGGACGCGATGGACTCTCGGCGCATCACCACGAGGGTGACAACACGACGCCCATTGGACTCTTTGGTTTCCAATCGACGATGTACGGGGTCCTGCCAAATCCCGGCGTCGCGTACCAGTACCACCGCCTCGTCTGTGGCGACTGGTGGGACGAGCAATCGTCCTCTGCGCTCTACAACCACTTCGTGCACGTACCTTGCGGCATCCAGCCGGACTTCGGCGGTGGTTCCGAGGCTCTTTGGCAGACCGTGCCGTCGTATGACTACCTCGCGGTCATCGCCTACAACCGAAACCCGATCATCCCGGGTCGCGGTTCAGCGATCTTCCTTCACGTCTCGGATGGACAGCCGACGGTGGGCTGCGTGAGCATCCCCGCTGCCGACCTACTTCGAGTCCTTCGCGCGCTTCGACCGAGTCTCCATCCGCTCATCGACATCACGACGGTCCAACTACTGACTCGGTGAACTCACAATCAATGCGTGCGACTCATCTCGACGATGACGCCCAGGCTGGATGAGGCCGCACCCTGGTAGACGCCCTTGAGTGGCGCGACGTCGTCGTAGTCACGGCCGTTACCCACGATGATGTGGCGTTCCGTTTCGGGAATACCGTTCGTCGGGTCCATGCCGGTCCAGGCGCCCGAGAAGTATTCAATCCACGCGTGGCTCTGTCCGGCGACGACCTCTCCCACGTCGGCGTCACTCAGTGGGAAGAGATAGCCCGAGACGTAGCGCGCGGGGATGCCGAGTTCGCGCAGCAGCCCGATGGTCACGTGCGTGAGGTCCTGACAGACCCCTTCGCC
>CALGFJ010000303.1 GCA_937881055.1 uncultured Acidimicrobiaceae bacterium
AGTCCGTCGGCTCGAGCGTCACAATGCGAATTGTGTTGTCGAGGCTTCGGCCCATCGTGGAGAAGCCAAGTGGTTGAGAAAGGCCGCCGGCGACGTAGTCGCCGAAGATCGCGAGCGTGGCCGCGGAGAGATCGAAATGTCCCGGAACGCGTGACCACAGAGCGGAGACGGGCGGGCCCGGTGTGCCATCGATCTGCTCGAACGGACGACCCAACGCGATTCGGGATTCGAGGTGATTGAAGATAGAACGGTTGAAGCGCTCGGGCATTATTCGCTCGGGACATTCCTGCGGTGATTTCACTTCGGGCATCGTGACCCATGGCGTCGTCGACGTGAGTTCTCCCGTGCCGAAGGCGCCGTTCACGGTCAAGATCTCGCGATTCTCAGCGAAGGTCGTCGCGCGCGCCTGGGTCACGTGTCCCCCGACGACGGCGAGATCGGTCTTCACGGTGACGGTTGCGCCGAGCGGCGCGTAGGAGAGGTATTGCGCTGTCGCCCAAATCGTCGGACGGGCACTGGCCTCTTCGAGCGCGACGAGCGCCGACGCCAAGCCGCATCCACCGAAGAGGAAGTTTCCCGGCGTACTGACGCGCTCGGTCACTTCGAAAGTCCACGTCTCTTCGCCCGTTCTTTCCATCGCCAGAAAACTTCGCGCGTCCACGAACGCCGAGGCTAACGCAGTGTTGACCGGCGGTCGTCTGGACGTTCGTTGCGACGAGAATCCAACGGGCAAACTTGTTCGGTGATCGATCCACGTTTTGTCTATTTGGCGGCAGCGCTCTCGCTCGTCGGTGCCTACGGCTACATTCGCGACACGCTGCGCGGCGACACCGCTCCGAATCGCGTCACCTGGTCACTCTGGGGCGTCGAAGGCGTGCTGGCATTTTTCGTGGAGATCCAACAGCACGTGGGCCTGGCGGCCCTGATGACGCTGATGCTCGGACTCGTACCGTGCGCGGTCGTCGTCGCGTCGTTCCGTAATCCCGACGGCGTGTGGAAACTCGGCGCCTTCGACGTCGTGTGCGGTGCGGTCTCGGTCAGTGGCTTGGTCTTCTGGGCGTTCGTCAACCAACCGACCGTTGCCCTGGTCTCCTTCGTCGTCGCCGATCAGATGGCGGCGCTACCCACGATCCGCAAGTCGTGGCTCGCGCCGAGCACGGAGTCGCCACGGCTCTTCTTCCTGGGGTCGACGAACTGTGCGATTACGTTGCTCACGCTGACCAAGTTGACCACGGCCGCCGGCCTGTTTCCCGGTTGTATCTTGGTGGCGGACCTGATTATGGGCCTGCTCATCGTGAGCAATGTCGGGCCGCGACTGCGCGGCGAACCCCACGGCGTAATGAATCCGAAATTGGCGTGACCATGACATCGACTGCACCACTGACCCCCGAGGAACGAAAGACCCGCGGCCAAGCGCAGCGCGAAGCCACCCCTCGCGGTGCGATGGCGACCGTCAGTGATCGCCCTACCGACTACGACCCCGTGGCTCGCCTGATGTGGCAGGGCGAAAGCCGTCAGAGCGACCTGTTGGGGCTGCGCTATTCGCGCATGCTCGCCGATCAGTTGTCGTTCTATCGAGGCAACGCGCTCTTGATGGCCGAAGATTTGGCGAGGGGATCGTCAACTTCACTCGAGGTGCAGATCTGCGGCGATGCCCATCTCTCCAATTTCAACCTGTTCTCATCTCCCGAACGTCACTTGGTGTTCGACGTGAACGATTTCGACGAGACCGCGCGTGGTCCATTCGAATGGGACCTCAAACGTCTCGTCGCCTCACTCGCCGTCGCCTCGTCGTTCCTCGGTCACAGCGCGGCTCAGCAAGAGCGCATCGCGTTCGCGGCCGCGCAGGAGTATCGGCTGTCGATTCGCCGATTCGCCGGCGAGGACCGGCTCGCCACGTGGTACGCGACGCTGGACATCGATGCCGTCGTCGCCGACCTCGGCGGATTCTTCACCGAGAACGCGATTCACAAGATCGACCACGTCGTCGGATACGCGAGCGGCCAGGACACGCGAAAGGCGTACGCCAAGATGGTCGTGGACGGCAAGGATGGCCCGCGCATCGTCGCGAAACCTCCTCTGCTCGTCCCCCTCAGCGAACTTCACGACAACAGTTATTTGTCGACCAAGGACCTCGAGAAACTCATCGCGGGCTATGCGCATACCTTGAGTAGTGATCGCCAAGAGTTGCTCGCACAGTTCACGCCGGTTGACGCCGCTCGCAAAGTCGTGGGCGTCGGCTCGATTGGCACTGAATGCTACGTCGTGCTGCTCTTCGGGCGCGACGAGTTCGACCCGTTCTTCTTGCAGGTGAAGCAGGCGGGCGCGTCGGTGATCGACACGGCGACCTCGCGTCAGTTGAAGACGCCAGCGGGGGAGCGCGTCGTTCAGGGCCAACGATTAATGCAGGCGACCCCCGATGTCTTCCTCGGATGGCACACGGTGAAGAAGGGCGACTCGACTCGGCACTACTACGTTCGCCAGCTCTACGACAACAAAGCGGCGATCGCGATTAGCCGGCTCGATGAGACGTTGCTCGTGACTTACGGTCGGATCTGCGCGTGGACGCTCGCGCGAGCCCACGCGCGCGGGGGGAACGGCGCCGAGATCGCGGGCTACCTCGGGAAGTCCGTCGTGGCCGACGAAGCGTTCGCCGCGTTCGCGATGGCGTATCGAGACCGCACGTCCCAGGACTTCGCCGCGCTTCAGAGCGCGGCGAAGGAAGGTCGGATTACGTTAGCGACGTGACCACGTTGTTGCCGTTCCGTTGGCACGTCGCTGAAGTCCTCGTCATCGTCGCGGCCGGCGTCGCTCACCATATCGTCGTCAAGACCACGCGAGAGCGTCGACTCGTCACCTTCGCGTTGCTCGCCCTCTTGGTCGTCACGGTGTGGCCCATTGGTGACCTCGCGTCATCGGTATCCCTCTCGGTCGCCACCGTCCAACGACTCGTCATCATGCTGTTGGTCGCGCCGCTCTTGTTGATGGCGACGCCAACTCGCGTGCTGGCACGCTTGTCACGACCGCGTCCGATTGACGCGCTGACCCGATGGCTCGCACATCCCGGCGTCGCGATCGGTATCGTCACGATCGCTGGCACGTTGACGCTGATCTCGCCGGTCGTCGATTGGGGAGCGCGTTCGACGATTGGTCGAGAGTTGACGCTGATCGGCGTACTGATCGTGGGATTGATTCTCTGGCTTCCGGCGCTCGCACTGATGCCCGGCGCGAAACGGCTCTCGCCGGTCGCGCGGGCGGGCTACGTGTTCGTGTCGTCGATCGTCGTGACGAGTCTTTCGATCGTGTGGATCTTCGCGAAGCACCCGCTCTATCCGGCGTTGCACCACCAAGAGGCGCTCTTGCACATGTCGCCGCTCCTCGACCAACAGCTCGCGGGCTTCGTCGCCAAATTCTGTTGCTACGCGCCGATGTGGGCGGTGGCCTTCACCATTTTCGCTCGCGCCGAGGAGCGAGGGACGTCGGTCGAAGAGACGCCGCTGCACTGGGCCGACGTCGAACGACAACTGCTGCGCGTCGATCGACAGCGCGAGCGCGCCGCTCGTCGACAACAGCGTGAATAGGGACGCTTGGTAGGATGTGGACCCCGGGGACGTAGCTCAGTTGGTAGAGCGCGGGCTTTGCAAGCCTGAGGTCGTGGGTTCGATCCCCATCGTCTCCACTCGAAAAGACTGTTCGAACGATCGCGGTCAACACTGAGGGGCGATTCGCGTCATCCTCCGCGGTCGTCGGCTCGCGTCGGTGGTTCTGAACCGAAGATTGACGCGTTCATTTCACTGGTTCGCGAAAGTAGTGGTCTTCAGAGAGATCCTCTAAGAGACCCTGATGCGTCGGCTCCCACTCGAGGAGTTCGCGCGTAATGGTGTTGGACGCCGTCGCGTCCATGGCGAAGAATTGGCTCATCCAGCCGAAGTGATCGACAGCTTCTTCGTTCGACACCGATACGACCGGAACACCGAGTCCCGCACCGATGGCGTGGGCGATCGCCTTTGTCGCGATACCCGACTCGGCGACGGCGTGTACCGAAGACCCGGCCGGGGCACCCTCGAGTGCGATTCGCACGAGACGGGCGGCGTCGAGGCGGTGGACGGCGGGCCAACGGTTCGTTCCGTCTCCGATGTAGCCCGACGAGCCCTTCTCGCGAGAGATCGCGACGAGGGTGGCGATGAAACCATGGTCTCCGTCGCCATGGACCGTCGGCGCGAATCGCACGCACGACGTTTGGACACCCTCTTCAGCGAACGACAATGCGAAGTGCACGTTGGCGGTTCGCGGATGGAGGCTGGACTCCGGTTGATCGGACTCGGTCGCGATGCGCCCGGCAGCAAGGCCGAGGACTCCTCCGGCGACAACGAACGGTCGGTCGCTGTTCTTGAGGACCGTCCCAATCGCTTCGATGGCGTTTCGGTCGGTCACGGCGGCCTCTTCCATACGTGAGAAGTCATGGTTGTAACCGAGGTGGATGACCCCGTCGCTGAGGGCGGCGCCCTCACGAAGGCTCTGCGGATCATCGAGCGAACCTCGAAACACATCGGCGCCGAGGGCAGCGATTGCGGTTGCCGAAGCGTCAGATCTCGCCAGCCCGACGACGTCGTGGCCCGAACTGAGAAGTTCCGGGACCACTGCGGATCCGATCCAGCCCGATGCTCCTGTGATGAATACGCGCATGTGCAGTTCTCCTTGTATTTATTGACAATGAAGGGCACTACGCCCTCTGATGTCAGTTACTGCCATCACTATAGCGGTAATGTCAGTGACTGTCAACACGGACTAGGATTTTCCCATGGTGCGTTGGGAACCGGACAGTCGAGGGAGGCTCGCCCAGGCGGCGATGGCCCTCTACGGGGAGCAGGGATTCGATCGGACCACGGTCGCCGAGATCGCCGAGCGGGCCGGTTTGACCGAGCGCACGTTCTTTCGCCATTTCACTGACAAACGCGAGGTCCTCTTTTGGGGCGCGCAGGCACTCCAAGAACTACTCGTCAAAACCGTCATTGGCGCCCCCGCGTCGGCGACACCGCTCGAGGCGGCCACACTTGCGCTCGAGGCTGCGGGAGATCTCTTTGGCCAGCGCCGAGAGTTCTCCATCCAGCGCCAGCACATCATTGACGCGAGCACGGAGTTGCAAGAACGTGAACTGATCAAATTGGCCTCTCTTGCCGAGGCACTCGCGAGCGCACTTCGCGAGCGCGGCGTGAAGGATCCGACGGCCGGTCTGACCGGCGAGGTCGCTATCGCAATCTTCAAGATCTCGTTCGATCGTTGGGTTTCTGAGCCCGATCCGGGTGAAATGAACACGTTCGTCCGCGAATCCCTCGAACAGTTGCGAGGCATCACCGCCGCGCAGTAAGTGGTTTCGTGCCGGTTCCGATGGACCGCTAAAGGTCTAACTGACGGCGTTGACGGGAAC
>CALGFJ010000304.1 GCA_937881055.1 uncultured Acidimicrobiaceae bacterium
TGATGGCACTGGTTGATACCTCGCTATGAACGTCGGACACTCTCTACGCCTCGCCTTTGCCACGATCGTCGTATTGGGTGCGGCCATCGTCGGCTCGGCGGCGTCGGCCACGGTCGCGGCGGAGCCTTCGGGGACCATTGCGTTCGCCGAAGCGCCGGGCGCCAATCCCAACTTCATTTTTCCGTACCTCGGGTGCGCCTACTCCTCGGTCAACAACATCAACCAGTTCCAGACACTGATGTTTCGACCGCTGTACTGGTTCGGACTGGGGGGATCGGCCGAATTCGTGCCGTCGCTCTCGCTCGCCAATCGTCCGGTCTTCTCCCACGGCGACCGAACCGTGACGATCACGATGAAGGGTTGGCGCTTCGCTGACGGACAGGTCGTTAACGCGCGCTCGGTCATGTTCTTTCTCAATATGTACAAGGCCGATCCCACGGCGTACTGCGGCTACAACGCCGGGGAGGGCGTACCGGATCAAGTTAAGAGTGCCGCGGGACATGGCAACACGGTTCGCATCAACTTCACGACGTCCGTCAATCCAAACTGGATCCTTGACAACTATCTTTCACAAATCACCCCGATGCCCGATCGCTGGGATCGCACGTCGGGCTCGCAGCTCTCGACGTGCGCCAAAGGAACGTTCGGCGCCACGAGCACCGACACGGCCTGCAACGCGGTCCTGACGTATCTCACGAAAGAGGGATCGACAACCTCGACGTTCTCCAGCGCGTTCTGGCAGGGCGGCGTCGACGGGCCTTGGCGACTCACGTCGTTCAGTGCCGCGGGAAACGCGACGCTCCAACCCAACTCGAAATATCGAGGACCTCAGAAGGCACAAGTTCGCTTCGTGAAGGAGATCGCCTTCACGACGATCCAGGCCGAAGAGAGCGAGCTGCTCAACAACGATCTCTCGATCGGTTACATCGATCCCAGCGTTCTCACGGGTCCGGCTCCAGCGCCCGGGCGCGTCGGACCCAACTGGGTTCCCCTGGCGTCGCACTATTCGCTCGTGACCGGAACGGCGTGGAGTTTCAACTACGCCGCCTACAACTTCACGTCGTCCGATCCCAACGGTGCGGCCGTCACTCAGCTCTATATTCGCCAAGCCCTGCAATACGCAGTGGATCAGCGCAGTCTCATCGAGAACGCTGACAAAGGTTACGGATCAGCAATCGACAGCCCGCTCCCTCCGAGTACTCCTCGCACGCTCAGCAAGCTGATTGTCAATCCCTACCCGTTCAACTTCGCCGCCGCACGCACCTTGTTGAGTGCGCACGGCTGGACGTTGCAGAACAACGTCCAGACCTGTACCGAACCGGGCACCGGCGCCGGACAGTGCGGCGCGAACATCGCTCAGGGCTATCAACTCAGTTTCAACGTCGTCTGGGCCGCGGGCTCTCCGTCGCTCGACGAGACACTGACGTCCGAGATCGCCAATTGGCAGTCGCTGGGCATCCTGATCACTCACAGCACTGACACCTTTAATAACGTCATCAGCGACTGCACGGGCGCCAAGCCCTTTGAGATCTGCGCATGGGGCTACGGATGGTCGTACGTTCCGAGTAATTACCCTTCGGGTGAATCGTTGTTCTTGCCCGGTGGGGACTTCAACGTGGGAAACTACGGCAATGCTCAGATGTCATCACTGATCAGAAGTTCTATCTACGGGACCACCACTCTGGGCGCCTACGCGTCTTTCGCCGCCCAACAACTACCCGTGCTCTATCAGCCCCAGGCCAATTCGCTGGTCGAGGTGGCTCGGACACTCAAGAGCGCCGTCGGATTCACGCCGAATCCGTTGGGTGACTTCATGCCCGAGTACTTCCACTACTAACGATTCATCCGGAGGCTCCGAGATCGTCATTCGACTGGTGAATGTTGACCCGGAGCGTTCACAATTGGTTTCAGACCATTTTTTGGCTCGGAACCGTGAAAGTGCCATCTTCGTATGGGCCCAAACGACCATCAATCAGGACTTTCGACGACGATTTGCAAGAACGCAGAGTTTCCGACTCGTTATCGCCATGCAAAGTACGGAGAAATTGTCTTTTTTTCGCTCTGGGTGCACATTCTCCGCCTCATTATTGCGGATACAGTTGCCACTAATCCATCTGTGATGGAAAGACAAATAAAATGTGACCACTTTGTGGTACTGGGAGGATATTAAATATGCATTTTGGACGCAAACTTCGACTAGCGGTAACGGTGGGCCTTTCGGCTTGTGCCCTGTCGCTGGGTCTCATTGCTCCGACAGTGAGTGGCGCGAGCGCTCCTGCTTCTGGAACACTTACGTTCGCAGAAGGTCCCGGCGCTAATCCGAACTGGATCTTCCCTTACGAGTCGTGCCAGTACTGTTCGGTGGACAACATCAACCAGTTCCAGGACGAGATGTTCCGACCTCTCTACTGGTTCGGCCTCGGCGGCAGCGTGACGCTTGTCCCTTCGCTGTCACTCGCCTCGAGCCCCGTGTACTCAAACGGCAACAAGACGGTGACGCTCAAGCTGAAGGGCTGGAAGTTCGCTTCAGGCCAGACGGTCAACGCCCAATCGGTCATGTTCTTCTTGAACATGTACAAGGCGCTCCCGGCTGACTTCTGGGGCTACAACCCGGGCTACGGCATCCCCGACCAGGTCACCACTATCCGCCACACTGCGATGACGGTCACGATCAACTTCAAGGCTGTCGTGAACCCGTTGTGGATCACCAACAACTACTTGGACCAGATCACGCCATTCCCTGACACGTGGGACCGTACGTCATCGGGCGCTAAGTCGACCTGCGCCACTGGCGCATACGGCGGAGCGGCGACCAAGGTCGCTTGCACGAACGTCTACAACTACCTGAACAACCTCTCGAGCCAGACGAGCAGCTACACCGGCAAGCTTTGGCAGAGCGGTGACACTGGTCCGTGGAAGTTGACGTCATTCGACAACTTGGGTAACTTGACGTTCCAGCCGAACCCGCGCTACTCCGGTCCGGTAAAGCCGACGATCAAGTACGTGAAGGAAGTCGCGTACACGACGACTCAGGCCGAAGAGAACGACCTCCAGGCCGGCAAGATCGACCTGGGATTCGTTGACCCGGGTGTCTTGACCTCGCCGGCGCCCGCGCCGGGCAAGGTTGGTCCTAACTGGGGCAACCTGTCGTCGCGCTACAACCTGGCGACCGGCATCATCTGGGGCTTCAACTACGCGCCGTTCAACTTCAGCACGAAAGACCCGAAGGTTGACGCTGTAAACCAGTTGTACATCCGCCAGGCCATGCAGGAGTCGACCGACCAACTCGGCGTCGTCAAGAACGTCTTCAAGGGCTACGGCTTCCCGTCCTACACGGCACTGCCGGCAATCGTGCCCGCGGCGCTGGGTAAGGCGCCCGTTAACCCGTATCCGTTCAACCTGACCACCGCTGAGGCGCTCTTGACCTCACACGGCTGGACCATGACGGGTGGCGTTATGACGTGCACCAGTCCGGGCACTGGTACCAACCAGTGCGGCACGAACATCACGCAGGGTTACACGTTGAACTTCCAGTTGGTCTACGCCAGTGGCTCGCCGGCTCTCACCCAAGAGATCACCGCCGAAGTCGCGGACTGGGCACAGATCGGCATCAAGGTCTCTACCTCGACCGAGTCGTTCAACAGCGTGATCGGTGACTGCTCCAGCGGATCTGGCTTCCAGCTCTGCATGTGGGGCGGCGGTT
This sequence comes from uncultured Acidimicrobiaceae bacterium, assembly GCA_937881055.1. Lineage (GTDB taxonomy): Bacteria > Actinomycetota > Acidimicrobiia > Acidimicrobiales > RAAP-2 > RAAP-2. The sequence continues at coordinate 3,704 of CALGFJ010000304.1, forward strand.
GGACCTTCGTTCCGAACTACTTCCCGACCGGTGAGACGCTCTTCGCCGTCGGTGGTGGTTTCAACGTCGGTGACTACAACAGCGCGACCATGACGTCACTCATCAACGGCACTGACTATGGTCACGCGAACCTGACGGACTACGCGGCCTACACCGCGCAGAACTTGCCCGTCTTGTTCGAGCCAGAAGGCACGCCGACGGGTGAGATCATCAAGACGCTGCACAGCAAGATTGGCTTTGTTGGCAGCCCGATCCTGAACTTCATGCCGGAGTACTACTACTGGTAGAGATTCACGTGGACTGCAAAGTCCAATAAAAAAGGGCTCCCGCGTGGGGCCCTTTTTTATTGGCCCGTAGGCATCGCGCGTGGTCACTTCTCAGCGCTTGTGCCAATATTCCGCCGGTATCGCACTGTTAGACTTCGCACGTGTTCGCCTACATCATTCGACGAATCGTTCAGTCGTTCTTCGTCCTCATGATCGTCATGCTGTTCACGTTCAGCCTTCCCTACTTTCAAGTTCACGGCATCGTCGCACCGGCCTACACCGTGCTCGGCACCAAAGCGACGCCGTACAACGTTGCGATTTGGGCCAAGCAGCACGGCATGGATCACTCGTACTTCTACCGATTCTGGACGTACGTCACACAGCTCTTCTTCCACTTCAACCTCGGTCGTTCCTATAAGGAGAACAACTCGGTGTGGGGGATCATCAGCCTTTACGTGCCTCGCACGATCTGGCTCGCCGCCGTTTCGTTGCTGCTGACGACGATCATCGCGATTCCGCTCGGGATCTACCAGGCCTCGCGTCGTAACACCTTCGGTGACTACACCGCCACGGGCGTCGCCTTCGTGCTCTACGCCATGCCGAACTTCCTGCTCGCCATGCTGTTGCTGGACGCATTTAGCTTCCACTTCCCGCACCTGCCCAACTCGCCCCCCCAGGGCGTGCAGGCGTGGGCGATGTTCACGAACCCCGCGGGCTTCATCCTTCCCGTTGCCGCCTTGACCATGCTCTCAGTTGCCGGGCTCAGTCGCTACATGCGCGGCACGGTCCTCGAGGTCTTGGTCCAAGATTACGTTCGCACCGCCAAGGCGAAGGGCTGCAGTGGCCTCCGAACTCTGTTCAAGCACGCGTTCCGCAATGCACTTGGACCGATCATCGTGCTCTTGGGACTTTCTATCCCCGCACTCTTGGGCGGCGCACTGATCATTGAGAGCGTCTTCAATTACGAGGGTCTCGGCATCCAGACAGTCGACGCGGCGAACAACCTCGACCTACCGACAGTGCTCGGCATCACTCTTCTCGTCGCAATATTGACGCTGCTCGGCAATCTCTTGGCCGACGTCGCTCTGGGCCTTGTGAATCCTCGAATTCGAATCGAAGGGAACGCTCGGTGACCGACCTCACTGAACGCGAGCGCGTCGCTGCGCCCGAGCCACCGGATTCTCCGATCACGCTGAATACGGATGAAGAGATCGTCCCGATGTGGCGGCAGCGAATTCGCATATTCGTGCACAACAAACTGGCCGTTGCCTCGGTCCTCTTCTTATTGATCACCATTGGCGCGTGTTTCCTCGTGCCATTCATCCACCCGACGAACCAGACCAATCAGGCCCTCACCTTCGGCCTGCCGTGGAACCAGCCACCTTCGTTTCACCATTGGCTCGGTACCGACAGTTCGGGCTTCGACGAACTGGGGCGAATCTTCTTCGGCGGTGAATATTCACTGACGCTGGGCTTCTTCGCGGGCTTCATCACGATCGTCGTGGGCACCACCTACGGCATGATTTCGGGCTTCGCCGGCGGCGTCACCGACACGATCATGATGCGCATCATCGACGCTTTCCTTTCAATCCCCTACATCTTCCTATTGATCACCCTCATTTCGATCTTCAACCGTTCCACGGTCTTCCTCATCTGTATCATCGGCTTCACGTTGTGGTGGGGCAACGCCCGCATCATTCGAGGTGACGCGCTGCTCATTCGCAACCTCGAATACTCTCAGGCCGCTACCGCCATGGGCGCCCGCAAGTGGCACATCATTCGCCATCACGTCTTCCCGAACTCGATCAGCAACATCGTGACCGTGGCGACGTTCTCGATTGCCGACGCCATCCTCTTCCTCTCGGCGCTCGGGTTCTTGGGTCTGGGTATCCAGGCTCCGCCGACCGACTGGGGCACGATGCTTCAGCAGGGCACTTCCCAGATTCAAAACGGCTTCTGGTGGGAGATCTACCCCCTGGCGCTGATCTTCATTCTGGTGGTCGTGTCGATCAATTACATCGGCGACGCGCTTCGCGACTGCTTCGAAGTGCGACTGCTCGAGCGCTAGTCGTTCGATTTCTGAGCTGGCACGAGGTCCGTCACTGCAGTGCGATGCTTAGACGCGAGCACCAATCGACACCGGCGTGTGCAACGGGAAGTGGCACGCGGCGTGCTGGTTCACCCCGAAGTCGCGAAACAGCGGCTCTTCGTTCGCACAGATGTCCTGGGCGTACTCGCATCGCGTTCGAAAGCGACACCCCGACGGTGGATTGACCGCCGAAGGGAGTTCGCCCGTTACCTGCTTTCCGTGACGAGCTCTCGCCTCGACGGGGTCAGGAACGGGTACGGCGTTCAATAGACCCTGCGTGTACGGGTGGGCCGGACGGCGGAAGACCGATTCGGCGTCGCCGATTTCGACGATCTTGCCGAGGTACATGACACCGATCGTGTCGGCCATGTAATAGACCACGGCTAAGTCGTGGCTGACCATGATGTACGAAAGGTTGTGCTGGCGCTGCAACTCCTTCATCAGGTTCAGGATCTGCGCCTGGATCGACACGTCGAGCGCGGAGACCGGCTCGTCGGCCACGATCAGCCGGGGATTTAGTGCGAGGGCCCGGGCGAAGCCGATGCGCTGGCGCTGTCCACCGGAGAATTCGTGAGGGTAGCGATCGGCCGCCAGGGGCTCGAGACCGACCGACAAGAGCAATTCGCGGACCCGCGCCCGACGCTGCGCCTTCGTGCCGTCACCCTGGACGAGCAGCGGTTCGCCCAAGATCTCGGAGACTTTCATGCGGGGGTCGAGCGAAGAGTAGGGGTCTTGGAACATCATCTGGCGTTCGCGTCGCTCCGCGCGCGTCGGCTTGTGCTTACGCGACGACACCACCTCGCCGTCGAACGACACGGATCCCGCGGTCGGTGATTCGAGTCCGACAACCATCCGGCCGATCGTCGTCTTGCCACAGCCCGACTCCCCGACCAGTCCGAAGGTCTCCCCCTCGTTGATGGCGAACGTGACGTTCGACACAGCGTGGATCGCACCGACCTTGTGGCGAATCAGTCCCGCCTTGACGGCGAACTCCTTCGTCAGTCCGTCGACGCGGAGCAGCTCCTTGGATTGTGCTTTCGCCACAACTTCGGCGCGAGTCTCTGTTCGCACCACGACGGCCTGGGGACCGTCCACCGGGTGGAAGCACGCGAACACATGGTCCTCGGTACCGGTCAACTCGGGCTCGACGTCGCGGCACTGGTCGGTCGCGAAACGACAGCGTGGCGCGAAACGACAACCGATGATCTCCTTCGAGAGGTCCGGCGGCAGTCCGGCGATCGAGGCCAGTTCGTGCTTGGTGGCGTTCTCGAGGTTGGGCATCGAGGCCAGCAGGGCTTGTGAGTACGGGTGGCGCATCGAACGAAAGAGATCGATCGTCGACGCCTCCTCGGCCTTCTTGCCCCCGTACATGACGACCACGCGGTCGGCTCGGCCAGCGATGACGCCCATGTCGTGGGTGATGAGGAGGACGCCCATCTGGAGTTGCTTGCGCAAAGAGTCGATGATGTCGAGGATCTGGGCCTGGATGGTGACGTCGAGCGCCGTCGTCGGCTCGTCGGCGATCAGCAACTTGGGTTGGCAGACCAGGCCCATGGCGATGATGACGCGTTGGCGCAGTCCGCCGGAGAGTTCGAAGGGATACTGGTCGAGCCGCTCGGCCGGTCGGGGCATCTCAACCATTTCGAGGACTTCCAGAGCCCTCTTTCGGGCTTCTTCGTCCGAAGCGCCGGTGTGGATGCGAAGGCCCTCGCCGATCTGACGTCCAATTTTCATCGTCGGGTTGAGCGAACTCATGGGGTCTTGGGGGATAAGGGCGACGGTACGACCGCGCTGGCGCTGCATCTGTTTCTCGCTCAGGGTGGAGAGGTCGACGCCCTCGAGTTCGATCGTGCCCGCGCCGATGTGGCCGTTACCGGGCAGGAGGCGCATGATCGCCAGACCCGACGTCGTCTTGCCGCAGCCCGACTCACCGACCAGCCCGACACATTCGCCGGGTTGGATATCTAAAGAGAAGTCGTCGACTGCGGTGACAAAAGAATTACGAGTGGAAAACTTGACTTGAAGATCTTTTACGGAGAGCAGCGACGGCATGGTCTGTCAATCATACCCGTATGGGCCAGAATCCAAGGTTCGCTGGGACCGTCGTCCGCCCCGAATCTGGCTACTCAAATCGTTGTGGTTTCAGGCAATCGCCACGAATGCCGATGGTGCGTGGTCTGTCCGAGTCGCCGGATCGCGTCCATGTGCACCTTGGCGCCGTAGCCCTTGTTACTCGACCAGCCGTAGTCGCTGAAATTGCGACTCAATTCAACCATGATTCGGTCCCGGTGGACTTTGGCGAGTACCGACGCGGCCGCGATCGTCGCACAGCGTTGATCGCCCTTGACGAGGGTCGTGGCGGGCATCGAGTGATACGAGAGCACGGGTGGTGGTTCAACGTCGAAGCGGACGTTCTGGGGCGCGCGCAACAGATTGAACGAACCGTCAATCAACGCCACGCTCGGACGGATTCGAAGCGCGTCGAGCGCTCGTGTCGCGGCGACCGCCAGGGCTAGTCGCAATCCCCACGAGTCAATCTCACGCGCACTGACCGATCCCAAGGACCAGTCAGCCGCCCATTGCTCGAGCGGCACGACCAACGCTTCACGCTGCCGCGCCGACAAGAGTTTCGAGTCAGTCAGTGATTCTGGAGGAGGCGACGCGCGGGTCAGCACAACCGCACCCAGAACCATGGGGCCGGCGAGGGCACCTCGTCCCACCTCGTCAATGCCGACGACGATCTCACCTCGTTCGAGCAGTGCTCGTTCATGGACGAGCAGGTCCGAGTGCACCATCGTCACCCTCAAACAGTACTAACCGGCCCTTCACGTATCATGCACTCTCGTGAGCTCGGTCGCGTTCGTTATTCCTCTGAAACGCTTCGATCTCGCCAAGGAGCGTCTACGCGTCAGCCATGTCGCGTCGGTCACCGAATTGGCGCAGCACTTGGCGACGAGCGTGATCACGAGTTGTTCGCCACAACTGACCATCGTCCTCAGTGAAAGTGACGCGATCTCAGAATTCGCTGTCGCGCTGGGTTGCGAAGTACTGCGCTCAGACGCGTCGGACCTCAATGACGCGGTGCAACGGGCTTACGGAGCCCTCCAGAGCCGATTTGAACACCTCGTCATCGTCCACGGTGACTTACGTGATCCTGATGGCCTGGGCTCATTCGAGCCCGGTGAGGGTGTAACGATCGTCACCGATCATCACGGAACTGGTACCAACGTGCTGGCGCTGCCAACCGGCCTGGACTTCCACTTCTTCTACGGAGCGAACTCCGCCTCCTTGCACCGCCGCGAGGCTGAACGTCTGGGCTGTCCCGTGACGACCGTGAGCGACAGTCCCTGGCGCTTCGACGTGGACGAACCGGACGATTTGGACGAGTAACAGCATTCGAGGGGGGCCAAAGGCCCCCCTCGAACCACAAATCCCTGATGGGACTGGACTACTTCTTAGCGGCAGCCCTCTTGGCAGGACGCTTTGCGGCCTTCTTCGCAGGGGCCCTCTTCTTTGCAGCTGGACGCTTCGCGGCCTTCTTCGCAGCAGGACGCTTCTTCGCGGCCTTCTTTGCAGCAGGACGCTTCTTCGCGGCCTTCTTTGCAGCAGGACGCTTCTTAGCGGCGGCCTTCTTCGCAGGGGCCTTCTTCTTTGCAGCAGGACGCTTCGCGGCCTTCTTCGCTGGAGCCT
>CALGFJ010000305.1 GCA_937881055.1 uncultured Acidimicrobiaceae bacterium
TCGTGACCTTCGGCCTCTCGGTCGTCATCGAGAACCTGTTACTCGAGATCTACACCGCCAACGCTCAGTCGATCAACATCGGTTCACTGATCGCGAAGTCGTGGCAGGTCAATCAGACGATTTACGTGTCCTATCTCTCGCTCACGGTCTTGATCGTCTCCGTGGTCGTGCTCGGCGCACTGCAGCTGTTCTTGTCCAAGACCAACACCGGTCGCCAGATCCGCGCGGTCTCGGACGACCGTGAAGCGGCCATGCTGTGCGGCACCAACTACCGCCACATCTTCGGCATCGCCTCGTCGTTGGCGTTCGCGACGGTGGCGCTGGCCGGGATCGCATTCGGGATGTACACGAGTCTCGATCCGACTTCAGGCGGCGTGAATTTGCTGTTCGCCTTCGAGACGGTCGTCATCGGGGGCATCGGTTCGCTGTGGGGCACGCTGGTTGGCGGCATCCTGTTGGGCATCGCCCAACAGTTCGGTGCTCACTTCAACGAGCAGTACACCGTCCTCGCCGGCAACCTGCTGTTCTTGATTGTCCTGGCGATCCGCCCCCAGGGTCTCTTCGGCCGGAAGGTGGTGATGTCGTGAGTATCGAGGACCTCACGCCCAGCCCGTCGATTACGGTCAAGCGCAATCAGATACCGGTCGCCTACACGCTCGCCGGTGCCGTCGCGTTAGCCATCTTCTTTACCTGGGCGCCGTGGATACTGCCGGCGTCGGACGTGACGATCCTGATGAACTTCTTCATCCTCGTGATCATGGCGACGATGTGGAACCTGCTCGCCGGGTACGCCGGGATGGTCTCGATCGGCCAACAGGGATTCATCGGTCTCGGTGCCTACGCGACGCTGTTCTTCGCGATCAAGGGCATGGACCCCTTCGTCGCTATTCCGCTCGCGGTCGTGATCTGCGCCGTCATTGCCTACCCGGTGACGTTCTTGCTGTTTCGCCTGCGCGGTGGGTACTTCTCGGTCGCGACGTGGGTGGTGGCCGACAGCGCGATGCTCATCATCGGCTCGATCGCCTTCTTCGGCGGTGGCACCGGTCACTACCTTCCGGGGCTGACGAACCTGGCGTTCAAGGTGCTCAACCACGACACCTACCTGGCGGCGTGGTTCGTGGCGCTCTTCGTCGTTGTGGCGACATATATATTGCTACGCAGTCGCATGGGCCTCGTGCTTTCCTCGGTGCGCGACAACGAGGTCGCCTCGCGCAGTTCCGGTGCCAAGGTCACCTCGACGAGGCGCACCATATTTATCGTCGCGGCGGCCGGTTGCGGCGCGGCCGGAGCGGTCCTGGCGATCAGCCAACCGTTCATTCAGCTGGGGAACGAATTCAACCTGCAGTGGGCCGCCGAGATGCTCTTCGCTTCGATGATCGGAGGTCTGGGCACGATCGAAGGACCCATCCTCGGCTGCGTGATCTTCTTCGTCTTGCAGCAGACGCTCCAGAATTACGGCGCGTGGTACTTGATCATCTTCGGCGCCCTCGCGGTTGGCGTGGCCATATGGCAGCCCCGAGGGATCTGGGGATTCATTCGTGACACGTTCCACTTCGAATTGCTTCCCGTCGGCTATCGAGTGTTGGGGGCCGGGGTGAGCGATCAGTCTCGTGGTGGCGTCAGCCCGTGGCGAGGACTCCGTCGCCCTGCGAGGACGCCCTCGGTGGAGGACACCGAATCACCGTGACCGAATCTGGTCCTTCGAAGCCTTTAGTAGGATTCTTCGGTGCCCGCTCGAAATCCCTCGCCTCGTCGCGCCTCCGGTGGGCGACCATCGGGCGCGAATCGCGGCGCCCCTCGGGGCGCGGGCCGTCCGACTACCGGCGCCGGCGGACCCCGACGAGGTCCTCGCGACGGAGATTCGTCCAGTAACGAGCGTCGCGAACCTCGCGATGGCGCGGAACGGCGAATCGATCGTCCGAAGCCCGCCGGTCGCCCGGCGCCGAGGGGGGCACGACCTAATGACCGCGGCGCCCGTGACCCTAAGCCATACGGCGATCGAGCGCCCCGCCGTTACGACCGTGACGAGCGCGAGGGAAACTCTGAGCGTCGCCCTCGACCGAGCAGTTCCGGACGAGACGATCGAGCCCC
>CALGFJ010000306.1 GCA_937881055.1 uncultured Acidimicrobiaceae bacterium
CTCGGTGCACCCCATCCACGAGTGCGGACCGTCGATTTCAATGAGTACGTGGGTGAGATCAGCGCGACGGCGACTCCCCCGGACGTCGACATCGACACCGACGATGACGCCACGATGTTCTACACGTCCGGCACGACCGGCTTCCCCAAGGGCGCCGTCGGCACGCATCGCAACGCGATCACGAACCTCATGAACCTCTTCTTCGTCGCGTCCCGAGCGACGCTGCGCTTCGGCATCGGCAATCTCGACGAGCACGGAGAGAGCATCCCCAACGCCAGCCTCTTGAGCGTGCCGCTCTTTCACGCGACGGGGTGCCTCGCCACCATGATCACGACTACCGCGTCGGGCGGAAAACTCGTCATGATGCACCACTTCGACGCCGGCCAAGCGCTGGCGCTGATTGAGTCGGAACGACTCACGATGTTCGGCGGCGTTCCAACGATCGCCATGCAGATTCTTGATCATCCCGACTTCGCCAAGTTCGATACCTCGAGCGTGAAGTCCGTCACCTACGGTGGCGCACCCGCTCCCCCAGAACTCGTGCGACGAATTCAAGCGACGTTCCCCGGGGGCCAACCCGCCAACGGGTACGGGCTCACCGAGACCTCGGCCGCGGTCTGTTTGAACGGCGGTCCCGATTACCTCGCCAAGCCCGATAGTTGCGGTCCGGCCGTGCCGGTCACGGAGCTGGCGATCGTCCCCGAAGGATTCGACGGCGTCGAGCCGACCCCGGACCTGCCGAAGGGGCCCGACGTCATCGGCGAACTGTGGATCAAGGGTCCCAACGTCGTGCGCGGCTACTGGAAGAAGCCCGAAGCGACGGCCCAGGCGTTCACGAAGGGTTGGCTGCGAAGCGGTGACATCGCGCGGATCGATGAGGAGGGGTTCGTCTTCATCGTCGACCGCGCGAAGGACATGATCATCCGCGGCGGCGAGAACGTCTATTCGGTGATCGTGGAGGCCGCGATCTTTGAACACCCTGACGTCGCTGACTGCGCGGTCATCGGGTTGCCGCACACGACGATGGGCGAAGAGGTCTGCGCCGTCATCGTGTTGCGACCGGGGCACGTCGTTGAAGCCGAGGAGATCACCCGTCACGTAGCCCAACACCTGGCGCGCTTCGAGGTACCCACGAAGATCTTCTTTCGGGCCGACGGCCTTCCGCGTAACCCGCAGGGCAAGGTTCTGAAGCGCGATCTGCGAGCCTCGCTCGTCGA
>CALGFJ010000307.1 GCA_937881055.1 uncultured Acidimicrobiaceae bacterium
CCACCAATACGCGTCACCGTTTCATCGTGCTGCCGGGTAGTGATGACAAAGAACTACGCCACAATGAACCGGCGTGCGAACGTCTGGAGGGGCTCGGCGTCAACATCGCGAGCGACTTGATCCTGCAAGTTGCCACGGCCAACGGTGTGCGCGACATTGCGGTCGCGGCCGGTGCGTGCGCGATCGATTCGTATCGGGCCGACGTCAATGACCGCACCGACGCCTCGCACCTCGAGGACCCACACGCACTGCCCAGATTCGTCGCGTCCCGAGTGTTGTACCGCCGACTCGGCGGCTGGGTATGGTTTCCCGCAATCACCTTGTTCGTGTTCGACGTGTTGACGTCACTCAACGCGATCTTCTATCACTTCACTCGTCACCACATCCGAGTGCACACGCCCCACACCGGCAGCTTCTGGGGCAATCTCATGCTCAATCTCTTGATCCTGGCGGGCGTGGAGGCCCTCGTCGTGAGCTGCGCCGGACTCATCGTTCGGCGGCGCTTCGACCGCGAAGCGCGTCGCGCGACTCCGGCCGAACTGAGTGAACCGCTCGCCCTCACCTTGGTGGACGATGTTGATTCATTGGAGTTCGCTCGGCGAAACGCCGAGCGCGGTGGTGCCGGTGCGGTCGTCGGCGGCGCGCCGCGCCCAGCGCTGGCGTTTCTAGACCGCGGCGTGTGCGCCGCGCCCGGACCCTCACGCACTGTCATCGTCGAACGTCGCGGTCGATTCGGTCTCCCGCCGGTCTTCAGTTCGGTGGAGCGACTCGGCATCGTCGAAATCGAAGCGGCGAGCGCGGTGCAGGTGCGACTGTACGCCGGCGAGACGCATCGGTCCCACGCGCGACTCCTCGAACGGATCGTCGCGCACACCTACGTGCAACCGGCGCCCTCCGGAGCGACCACGACGGTCGGCTCGTGGCCGACCGGCAATCCTTTCCCGGTGACCGTCGAACGACCCCGGGAACAACGTCGACAACGCACGGTACGACGGTGGGCCAGTGGTTTGTTGTTCCTCGATGGATTCGTCAACGTCATCGTCACGGCAACCCCGCCGCTACGGAGTCGTCTCCACGAAGTCCAATCGTTCTTCCCACTCGGGGTGGCCCAGTCGGCGGCGGCCCTGACCGCGGTCGCGGGAATCGCGATGATCATGATGGCGCGCGGCATTCGCCGCGGTCAGCGACGAGCGTGGTTCGTCGCGTGCGTGGTCCTCGCGATCACCGTCGTCGCCCACGTGTTGCGTGGAGGAACGCTCGTCGCGTCCCTGATCGCGGCAACGATCCTGACGCTGTTGGTCGTCGAGCGACGCTACTTCCAAGCGACGACCGATCGATCGAGCGCGCGTGCGGCGATGCCCCGTCTCGGACTGATTGCGCTCGTCTCGGTCGCCACCGCCACGTTCGGCATCGAGGTCTCTTCCGGTCGCCACCACCTTCCCGCCTTCGGCGTCGTCTTCATGGCGTGCATCGAACGGTTCATCGGCCAAAACAACATCGCCCTTCCGGACGCCGCCGGGGATTTCGTCGATCCCTCTCTCCTCGCGGTCGGCATCTCACTGTTCGTCTCCTCGCTGTATCTCTTGACGAGACCGGTAGTGGATCGACGCCTCTCCTCGACCGGCCGTGGCACCGAGAGACGCTTGGCCGAACTACGCGCGCGAGAGATCGTGCGGCGACACGGTCGAGGGACGCTGGACTACTTCGCCCTGCGCGATGACAAGCAGTTCTTCTTCTTCCGAGACTCGCTTATCGCCTACGCCGTCTACGGTGGCGTCGCGTTGGTGTCGCCCGACCCGATCGGGCCCGAAGCGGAGCGCTCCGAGGCATTCAGCACCTTTCGGGCCTACGCCGAGGGCCGCGGTTGGACGATCGGGGTCATCGGCGCGAGTGAAGAGTGGCTCCCCATCTACGGTGCGGCCGGACTTCATCACCTCTACATGGGCGACGAGGCCATCGTGGACTGTTCCAAGTTCTCATTGGCCGGGGGCAAGATGAAGGGCCTGCGCCAAGCTGTGACGCGGCTCGAACGTCACGGGTACACGGTCGAGTTCCTCGACCCCGCCAAAATCGATCCGAGCCGCGTCACCGACATCCTCGAGTTGATCTCGATGCTGCGCCGCGGCGAGGCGGAACGCGGATTCTCGATGATGTTGGGTCGACTCTTCAATCCCAAGGACAAGGGTTTGCTGCTCACGCTCGTGCACGGACCGGACGGAACTCCGGCCGCGGTCTGTCAGTTCGTGCCGTCGCCCGCTATCAATGGCTACTCCCTCGATCTGATGCGCCGCGACCCCGGAGAACACCCGAACGGATTGATCGATTTCGCGCTCTGTTCAACGATTGAGCACCTCCGCAAAACGGGCGCGCGCGGACTGAGTTTGAACTTCGCGGCATTCCGATCGGTCCTTGACGGAGAACGAGGCGAAGGGACATTCACCCGCGTCGAACGATGGGCCCTGAAACGTCTCTCGGGTATCTTCCCGCTCGAATCACTTTGGACATTCAATGCGAAGTACAACCCCACGTGGCTCCCTCGTTACCTCATCTATCCGGCGGCAGAGAGCTTCGTTCCCGTGGCGGCGGCGGTACTTCGCGCCGAGTCACTCACGGAGCTGCCCGTTCTCGGCCGATTCCTCGTGAGCGATCCCTCAAATCGGCCCGGGACAGTGGTTCCCGAAGAGGTCCTCGCCGCCGCGAAGAAGGTCGACGACCGCGTACTCCACTAGGTGACGTTCCAGGCGATTCAGGAGCTCGTCCGTATCCGATTCGGCACGCAATCGTCGAGATTGCCGTCGTCGAACTCTCAATCGTGCTCTCAAGCGCGGACGCGACCCGAAGGATAAAGTGAGGCTTCGAACTGCAAGCGAAGGGACATCCAATGCCGACGTTTCCGACCATCACGCACGTCGCGTTGACGGTGAGTGATCTGAGTCGAAGTGTGCCGTGGTACAAGCAACTCTTCGACGCCGAGCCCGTACTGGACGAGGACACGGGGCCGTTTCATCACGTCGTTTGGTTGGTCGGCGGCCAGACGCTGGTCGGACTTCACGAGTTTCCCGACCTCGCAGACGACTCCCCGTTCAATGAGCGGCGATTGGGCCTCGATCACCTGGCGTTCCAATGCGCCAGTCGAGATGAACTATCGCAGTGGCAGGATCGGCTCAATGAGCTCGGAATCGCGCACGGCGTCATCGTGGACGCCGGCTACGGCTCGGGACTCTCGTTCCGAGACCCGGACAACATCGCGTTGGAGTTCTTCGCACCACCTTCGTGATCTCCGACACCTCTCGGACGTCAACCGCTCATTGATCGTGAACCCCGGGCGGGTCTTCTCCGACGAGGCCGTCAATGGATTCGCGGATCAGATCGGCGTGGCCGACGTGGCGCGCGTACTCCTCGATGAGGTCGACGAAGGTGCGTCGCAAACTCGGTGCGCGACCGTCGGGCCACTTCTGAGCCATCAGCTGACTCAGTCCGCCATCGTCGAGAGCGAGAGCGACCAGACGTCTCGATTCGTCGACGCAGCGTTGCCAGAGCTCGTAGAGACTCTCCGGGGTGTCGGTGGACGCGTAGGACCAGTCCCACGCTGGTTCGGACTCCCAGTCAACGGAATCAAAGGGCGCGGCGGGCGCTCGACCAAAGAGTCGAACGGAGAAGTAGTAATCCTCAACGAGAGCGAGGTGCTTGAGAAGACCCCCCAGCGTGACGCTCGATGCGCCCATTGTTGCTTGAAGGGCTTGGGCGTCGAGTCCTCCGGTTTTCCACGCGAAGGTCGCTCGCTGACGATCGAGTGAACCGATCAACGTGGCGGCTTCGTCACCGTCAACGGGAGGTTCGGGCCATTCATTAAGTCCGGCGTACATCAACGAGTCGCCCTTCGTCGCAGTTCAGATTCAGCCAGGTCGCGTCAAGAGATCACACCGCGACGTCGGCTCGAAAGTCCACGTCGGCCGTGGCAACCGCTCCGCCGCGGCGTCCCGGCGCATCCTGGTACTCCCAATAGAGATTCGTGTGCGCGATGACTTTGTCCGGTGTCGGCGCGCCGTATTCGCTGAGGTCCTCGGTGGTGTGCGCGTCGGACACCAACGTCACGTCGTAACCGCGAGTCATGCCGCCGTGCAACGTCGAACGGATGCACGCGTCGGTCTGCGCCCCGGTGACGACGAGCCGTCCGACACCACGTTCGGCGAGTAGATCCTCGAGGTTCGTGTCCTCGAAAGAGTCCCCGTACTTCTTGTGAACCAGCGGCTCAGAATCACTCCGTTGCAACTCAGCCACGTACTGCCAGTTCTCACTCTCGAGCGGAAGTTCTTCGCTGGAGTGCTGCACCCAGATGACCGGCACGTCCTCGCTGCGAGCCTTCTCGACCAAGGTGTTGATATTGGCGATCACGCCGTCGCGATCATGAGCGTTCGCCACTACTCCGTTCTGCACGTCAATGACCAATAGTGCGGTACTCGGGCGATCTTTCAGTGTCGTCAAGGCGGTCTCCTCGTGAGGTGCTCGGCGGTCTTTCGAAACCCAGAGTAGGCGACACCCTGTGACACCACAAGGGTCTCGTCACGTCACGCGATGAACATTTCGCGAGGTCATCGCGTCGAGCCGAATTCGCAATTTACTGTGAACTCTGGGATCTACGGGCCGGCCGTGCGGTCTAAATTCAACCAATGGACACTGCCCTCGCACAACAGTTCGCGTCGGAATGGCTCGACGCGTGGAACGCTCACGACCTCGAACTGATTCTCAGCCACTTCACTGAGGCGGTCGTCTTCACGTCGCCGCTCGCGCGTCAACTCGTCGAGGCTCCGACGGCGCCATCCGCGGCAAGGAGGAACTCCGTTCGTGCTGGAGCGAAGGCCTTCGTCGCAACCCCGATCTTCACTTCGACATCGACATCGACATCGACATCGACATCGAAGGCCTCTACCTCGGCGTGCGTACCCTCGTCATCCACTATTGCAACCACTCGGGTGGACTGGTCAACGAAGTACTCACGTTCGACGGTCCTCTCGTCGCCGAGGGACACGCCACGTATCTAGTTCCCTGACGTCCCCGTCGGAGAGGCGCACTGTCCTTGATAGGCCGCTGAACCGGGCTGCAGCGCCTGGCCGGAGTTGGGATTGATCATCAGACACGATTCGTCGACCGCGACGAATTGATTGGCGGGAATGGCCTTGAGCTGATCGACCTCGGTGTAGGTCCAGCGGGTGTCGGCCGTTCCCTGGAAATACCAGTTGCTCCCGTTATCCGCCAGGATCAGTCCGTAGGTCTTCATCGTGGTCAGCACCGTCTGACAGAAGCTCGAACACTGCGACGCGGGCAAAGTGAAGGACGCATTCAATCGAAAGCGCGCGCCCATTGGCGGACACGACGGGTTGCTCTGGCCGGCTTCGTGGCGAGCCGGCCAGAGGTAGGACTCCTGCGTGCAATCGGCGGTGAAACGAATCGCGTGATCCATTGCGCGCGAGGCGACTTCGTTGTAATTGACGAGACCGGGCAGGATCGGCAGACCGGCGGCGTCGGCGGACGTGAAGCCGGCCGGTCGAAGCGTGTTGGACCGAAGGTTCCACGTTGCCCCCGACCCGGCCGTCGATCGACCCGACGCGTGGTAGTAGGTGTCGTAGGTCTCGAAGAGCGTGCAAGGTGCCGACGACGTTGATCGGTACGGGTCGACCATCAACGCGTGACGGTCCGATCCCCCCTCAATCGGCGTCGACGCGGTCAGGGGATACGGACGTCGGTTGCTCTCCGAAGCGTACTGAAACGTCACGTGCGTGAACGGAGTGCTCGTACGTACGACCGTCCACGGGATGCCGTAGGGCGCGTGAGGGTTGCCCGACGGTCCGTAGTCCGGGTGCAAATACGTCGTCGCCGACGACATCGAGGCCAGCCAGGTGGCGCTGTTCGCATCGACCGGCAAGTTCGTGATCGGTGTGTTCCACACATTGTCCGCGGGAAAGGCCGGGCAGTTCGTGCCGGGAAAGACCGGAGCCGCGATACGAGCCGACGCCTTCGAGGCTGAGGGACTCGGGCGAGTGTTCGCAGTTGAAGCGACGGGTGCCACGATGAGGACGAGTCCCACGATAACCAGGGAAGCGCCACCCATCCCCCGTCGACGCCGTCGTCGATGCCGCGTTGTTCGGTCCATTCACACGGTCTACATCGAGTCCACGTGCAGTCGGACTCGTTTGTCCAAGAGTTGTGCCACGACGAGAGATTCCGTCCCTTCCTTTGGAGTACCTGGTGGTGGTGCATTCGTAGACTGGTCGGATGCCGCGCTTCGATCTCGTGATCTTCGACTGCGACGGGGTCCTCATCGACAGTGAACGGCTCGCGGTTCGCACCGAGTCTCAGATACTCGCCGAACTCGGTTGGCCACTCACCGAGGCGCAGGTCATTGAACGATTCGTTGGTCGTTCGTCGGTGTACATGCAAGCGGTCATCGAGGAACACATCGGTCGTCCCGTCGATTGGCAGGTCGAATTCGAACTGCGGGTGCGCGAGGTCTGCGAACGCGAGCTCGAACCCGTCGACGGCGTGATCGCGGCCCTGGATGCGATTACGGTGCCGAGTTGCGTCGCGTCCAGTAGTAGCCATGCGATGTTGAACTTCAAACTCGGCCTCACGGGAATGGCCGAGCGATTCGCGGGGCGCATCTTCAGTGCGGATGACGTCGCACACGGCAAGCCTGATCCCGCGGTTTTCTTGTTCGCGGCCGACTCTATGGCCGTACAACCATATCGTTGCGCGGTGATTGAAGACAGTGTTTCCGGCGTGGAGGCCGGACTCGCGGCGGGCATGACCGTCTTCGCATTTAGCGCCAGCGTGACGAGTGCCCAGAGTCTCCAGCGCGATGACGTCATTGTGTTCGATTCGATGCACCTGCTGCCCGAGTTGCTGGCGCAGTCCTGAGAGCCAACGAACGCCGCAGCGCATTCACGCGACGGCAGCATCGTCATCCGGAAACTTCTCGGAGCAATGAATGTTCCGAAGACGACAAGTTGAAGTTGTGACCAACCTCGCATCGACAACGACGATGACAACAACGACAATCAGTCGAGTCGCAACCGGATCGCTTCGGCCAGCCTTTGCGGTGCTTCGTCGTCGTAGGCGAGGAAGAGCGAGGGTTCGACCAGCTCGAGTTCCATGATGGCCCAGCCTTCAGCCATCTTCACGAGGTCGACGCGCCCGTAGAGGATCCCCCGAAACATTGCCTCGTCGAGCACGGATTCGGCGAAGGCCACCGCGTCAGGTTCAGCGCTCGCGAGCGACATCTGCTCGCGGCGAAAGAGCGCGTCGCGTTCATCGGCGACGGTATTGAGCATCGCGCCCTTCGTCATGGCGTGAGAGAAGTGACCGTCGATGAACACCAGCGCGCGTTCACCGTCGTCGTCGATCGACGACACGTAGGGCTGAATCATCGCGTCACGTCCGCTGGCGTGCAATCGGTGAACGTGCGCACCCGCTCGCTCGTGCTCGTCGTGGTCGAATTTTTCGGCGTCGATCGAACCGGCGCCGACCGTCGGCTTGACGACGAATCCGCCTTCGGGGAACACGGGAACCTCGCCGACGTCACAGAACGTGGAGGGCACGATTCGGTGCGAGCGCGCGGCCAGGTCCTTCAGGTAGTGCTTGTCGGTCGAATACTCGATGATCGCATAGGGGTTGAGGAGCCGCTCGATCCCTCGGGCCCAGATGAGATACCCCTCACGATCGCGCGTGTAGTCCCACGTCGAGCGGATGACGGTGAGCTCGTACTGCGCCCAGTTGATCGCCTGATCGTCCCAGACGCACATCGAGCCCTCGATGCCGACGTCGGAGAGCGCGTCGAGCAATAACTCGGCGTCCGGATCGAGGTTGACATCATCGCTGATGCTCGTCGCGATGGCAATACGCCTCACGGCGTGAAGAGCACCGTCGCGTGCTGGGCGAGCGTGACGAGCGGACCGGGCCACACACCGAAGACCAGTGTGACGAGCACGCCGAAGGCGATGACCGCGCCCGTCAGACGCGGTACTTCGACGCGAGTCCCTTCGAGGCCGTCATCGGAATACAGCGCCATCGCCCAACGAAGGTAGAAGAAGGCGGCGATCGCGGCGCTGATCAACGCGATCAACGCCAGCGCTCCCCCGCCCGCGTCGACCACCGACGCCAGCACGGCGAACTTCGCGTAGAAGCCGGTCGTGAGTGGCGCGCCCAGTTGGCTGAGAAGGAGAATCGCGAGGGCGGCGCCGAGCCACGGTTGGCGCCGGGCCAGACCCTGGTAGCGCTCGATCGAGTGATGTTCGTCTCCAACACCACCGATCAACGTCACGATCGCGAAGGACGCGACGACGATCGGCGCGTAGGTGATCACGTAGAACAGCGTCGCCGCGGTGCCCCGGATCGTGCCGGCCCAGACGCCGAGCAGGATGAAGCCGGCGTGGTTGATCGACGAGTACGCGAGCATCCGCTTCACGTTGCGCTGGACGACCGCCAGCGACGCGCCGACGACCGTCGTGAGGACGATCAACGTCCAGAGAATCGGCCGCCACGTATCGAGTTGGGTGCCGAGGGCCGAGATGAGGACGCGAATCAGCGCGGCGAAGGCGCCCACCTTGACGATCGAGGCCATGAGACCGGTGACCGGCGTCGGCGCACCCTCATAGACGTCGGGCGACCAGAGGTGGAACGGCACGGCCGCGATCTTGAAGGCGAACCCGACGAGCAACAGAGCGCCGCCGGCGTAGAGCAGGCCGGGGTGCAACAACACGTTCGACCCCAAGAAGTACGAGATCGTCGACAGGTTCGTCGAGCCGGTCGCCCCGTAGACCAAGGCCGCACCGTAGATGAAGATCGCCGAGGCGAAGCCTCCGAGCAAGAAGTACTTGAGTGCGGCCTCCGAGGACGTCGCGCGGTGTCGGTCGAAGGCGACCAGGACGTAGAGGCCGATCGAGAGGATCTCGAGCC
The DNA here is from genome assembly GCA_937881055.1 of uncultured Acidimicrobiaceae bacterium. Classification (GTDB taxonomy): domain Bacteria; phylum Actinomycetota; class Acidimicrobiia; order Acidimicrobiales; family RAAP-2; genus RAAP-2. Next base: position 8,953 of record CALGFJ010000307.1, read on the forward strand.
CGAGGAAGATCACGATGAGGTCGTTCGCCTGGGTCATCAGAATCGCACCGGCACTCGAGGCGAGCGCGAGGATGTGGAATTCGACGCCGGAGACCCGCTCGCGAATCGCCCAGTCGTGGGCGACCAGGGCGGTCATGATGACGCTAAGGGCGATGACGCCCGAGGCGACGACCGAGAAGTCATCGAGCACGATCGCGTGGGCGATCGTGACCGACGCACCGGCCTTCGCGACGCAACGCCACTGGAAGTAGTTGGCGACGATGCTCGCCGCGGCCGCCGCGACGACGGTCGAGGTGGCGACGACGAGGGGTACCTTGCCGCGCGCGAGGGCCGACGCGAGCACGAGGGCCAGGGCCGCGCCGAAGAAGATCAGGACCGGCAGGATCGCCAAGTAGTGAATCGAGGGGATCGCGAGCTTCACTTGTTCACCCCGGCCGGCGCGACGTGGTGGATGAGTTGCTGCACCGAGGGCGTGATGCGATCAAGTACCGGCTTCGGGAAGACACCCAGGACGACGATCAGGACGACGACGGGCACCAAGACCCACTGCTCGCGCGGCGTCGCGTCGGCGATCTCGGCGTTGGCGCCTTCGGCGCGGCCGTGGAAGACCCGCTGGTAGGCCCAGAGCAGGTAGAGCGCCGCGGCGACCACGCCGAACGTGGCGACGACCGCCCACCACGCGTGCGTGGCGAAGGTGCCGATGAGAATCAGGTACTCACTCACGAATCCCGAAAGGCCGGGCAGACCAATCGAGGCCAGCATGACCACGGTGAAGAGCGCGGCCATGATGGGCGCCGGACCCTGAAGACCCTTGAAGTCCTTGATCAGGATCGATCCGCGACGCTTCTCGATGAAACCGATGATCAAGAAGAAGCCGATCGTGATGACCCCGTGGTTGAACATCAAGAGCACGGCGCCGACGGTGGCGATGGTGGACCCCGACATGACACCCAACGTGATGAAGCCCATCTGTGCGAGCGAGGAGTACGCGACGAAGCGCTTGAGGTCGGGTGTCGTACAGGCCAGCATCGAGCCGTACAGGATCCCGATGACCGCGAGGGTCAGGACCACGGGACGCATCGTCGCCAACGCCAACGGGAACAGTCCGACGGCGAATCGAAGGAGCCCGTACGTCCCGAGCTTGGCGAGCAGCGCGGACATCTCGATCGAGCCGGCGGTCGGCGCCTCGGCGTAGGTGATGGGCGACCAGGTGTGCAACGGCCAGATCGGGGCCTTCACCGCGAAGGCGATGGCGAAGGCGACGAAGAGCCACACGGCGGTGCCGTGGGACATGGCCGTCGACGAGATCGCGCTGTAGGAGAACGTGAGCGCCGAACCGGGGATCTGATGCTGGTGGGCGAAGCCGAGGTACAAGATGCCGATCAACAAGAACGCCGAGCCGGTGAAGGTGTAGATGAAGAACTTCAGGGCCGCCTTGGAGCGTTCTCGCCCACCCCACTGACTGATGATGAAATAGCACGGGATCAGCGTCAATTCGAAGAAGATGAAGAACTCGAGCAGGTCGTGGGAGAGGAAACTGCCCATCGTGAAGCACGTGAGGAGCAACATCCACGCCACGAAGGCCGGCTCCTGTCGACGGTCGCGCGCGCCCAGCAACGCCAGCAGGACGGTGAGCGCGGTGAGCACGATCATCAACAACGAGATGCCGTCGATCGCCACGTCGTAGGCGAGGCCGAAGGGAGCCGCCAGGACGTGACGGGTGGCGAAGTCGAACGTCTGGGCCTTGGCGACGTGATCGTTGTAGAGACACGCGACGACGAGCGAGAGCACCAACTCGAGCGCGGAGGCCGCGATGGCGACGAGGTAGGCCCGGCCCTCGACCTTGCGCGTCAGCGCGGCGCCGATCGCCCCGACGAGCGGGACCACGAGCAAGGAGGCGAGCCACAGAGAAGAGTGCATGCCTAGCCGACCCTGGCCACGAGGAAGACGATCACGACCGCGAGGCCGAGGACGGTCGCGAGCGCGTAGTGCCGCACGAAGCCGGACTGCACCTTGCGCAGTCCCTCGCCGCTTCGCCGCACGCTCACCGCGAGCGCGGTGACGGCGCCGTCGATGACCTTGGGTTCGATGACGTCGTCTTCGAACTGCGCGGCTCGCGTGAGTGGTCGACCGATGCTGGCGTCGTAGACGTCGTCCCAGTGCCACACGTGCTCGAGGAACGAGGACTCGTATCGCGGCGACTCCGAGATGTTGCGCCAGATGGAGAAGGCCGCCAGCAGACCCAACACCGCCGCGGCGACGTCAACGAGGGCGAGCCCGTACTGGGCCACGGTGTCGGCGTGACCGGCGGTCGCCACGTAGCCCAAGGTCGGCGCGAGAAAACCGGCCAGCGAATCGTGGTGGATCCACGGCAGGTCCAAGACCCCGCCGAGCACCGACAGGGCGGCGAGGACGACCAGGGGTGTCGTCATCACCCACGGTGATTCGTGCGGGTCGTGGCCGTGCGTGTCCTCGCGGAAACGTTCGGTGCCGCGGAAGGTCAGGACGAACAGGCGACTCATGTAATACGCGGTGAGAATCGCGGTCAGGACGCCGAGGACCCACAACGCCTTGTTGTGTTCGAAGACGTTGGTGAGGACGTCGCCCTTCGACCAGAATCCGGCGAAGGGCGGAATGCCCGAGATCGTCAGCCATCCGATCAGGAACGTCGGGAACGTCAGGGGGAGGTACTTCTGCAGGCCGCCCATCTTTCGCATGTCCTGCTCGCCGTTGAGCGAATGGATGACCGAGCCGGAACCGAGGAAGAGCAGGGCTTTGAAGAAGGCGTGACTGATCATCAAGAAGATCGCCGCCGAGTAGGCGCCCACGCCGACGGCGAGCACCATGTAGCCGATCTGGGAGATCGTCGAGAAGGCCAACACCTTCTTGATGTCCTTCTGGGACGTCGCGATCGTGGCCGCGACGAACGCCGTCACTCCCCCGATGACGGCGATGGTCATGCGACCGGAGTGCGACAGCGCGAGGACCGGCGACATGCGCACCAGTAAGTAGACGCCGGCGGTCACCATGGTCGCGGCGTGGATGAGCGCCGACACGGGGGTCGGGCCTTCCATGGCGTCGGGCAACCAGTTGAAGAGCGGAATCTGCGCGCTCTTGCCCGTTGCGGCGAGCAGCAGTGTCAACACGACCAGCGTCGCGATGGTCGGCGTCAGCGTGCCCGCGTGCGCGAAGATCGAGACGTAGGTGAGCGTGTGCAGTCGCGAGAAGAGCAGGAACATCGCCACCAACATCCCGACGTCGCCGACGCGGTTGTAGATGAACGCCTTCTTGCCGGCCGACGCCGCGGCGTCGCGATCGAAGTAGTAGCTCACGAGCCAGTACGAACAGAGCCCGACGCCCTCCCAGCCGACGAACGTCAGGACCAGATTGTTCGCCATGACGAGCAGCAGCATCGAGAAGACGAAGAGGTTGAGGTACAAGAAGAACTTGCGGAAGTCCTTCTCGCCTTTCATGTAGCCGGTCGAATAGAGATGAATGAGCGCAGAGATACCGGTGACGAACAGGCACATCGTGATCGAGAGCTGGTCCATGAGCAACGCGGCCGGTACGTGCAACGTCCCGACCGAGATCCACGAGAAGAGACTGACCGTCACCTGACGAGACGAATGACCGAGGAGCATCACGAAGAACACGACGGAGAGAGCGAAACTTCCGGTGACGACGCCGGTACCGATGACGCCGACCTGGCGATCACTGAGGGTGCGGCCGAGCAGCAGCACCGCCAAGAAACCGCACAGGGGCAGCAGGAGTATCAGGGTTGCGACGGGAGCCATCTCAGCCCTTCAACTCAGAGAGCTCGTCGACCGACGTCGAAGAGCGACGGCGAAAGACCGCGACGACGATGCCGAGGCCGACCGTGACCTCGGCGGCCGCCACGACCATCACGAAGAACACGATGGCCTGGCCACTGATGTCGTTAAGCGTTCGCGAGAACGTGACGAAGGTGAGATTGACGGCGTTGAGCATCAGTTCGATGCACATGAACATGATGAGCGCCGAGCGCCGTGTCAGGAGCCCGAACGCACCGATGCCGAAAAGTCCGGCGGCCAAAATGAGATACCACGCGGCGGGGACGTTCACGCTTCCTCCTCCGGGGTCGCGCGCTCGCGACGAGCGAGCAGGACGGCGCCGACGACGGCGATGATGAGCAACGCCGCGGTCGCCTCGAACGCGAACAGGTACGTCGTGAACACCGCGGTACCGAGTTCACGCACGTTGCCATTGCCCGACGAGAGCTTGGTCGTGACCGATGCGGCACCGCTCACCCAATGCGACTTCGCCATCAGGGTAATAAGTCCGGCGACGGTGATCGCGACCCCCACGCCCGCAAAGGCCCGCTGCCCGACGAGCGGCTCGAAGTGGATGTGTTCGCGACGATCGACGCCGAGGAACATGATCACGAACAAGAACAGCACGACGATGGCACCGGCGTAGACGATTATCTGTACCGCCGCGAGGAAGTCCGCCAACTGGGCGACGAAGGCGACGGCGACGCCGATCAACGTCATGATCAAGCAGAGCGCGGCGTGCACGGGATTCTTCACGGAGATCACCCCCACGGCACCGACGAGAATCAACAACGCCGACGTCGCGAACACGAGCACCCATTGGATGGCGTAGGTGGTCGCGATCACGGCTTGGCCTTGCGTCGACGCTTGGGCATCTTCTCGCGCGCCTCATTCAACTTTCCCTGCAAGCCGCGGAACTGCAGCGGAACGTCTTCGGGCTCGAAGTGCTTGGGGAAGATGTTGCGCAGCTGCTTCGATCCGGTCGCCGCGTCGTCGCGCACGCCGGACTGTCCGGCCTCGGGCGCGCGAAGACCAGCGCCGAGGTCGGCGGTCCACTGCACGACACCCTCGTACGCGGCGTCACCGTTCGGCGAGGTCGCGCGCATCCATCCGCCGGTCATTGCGGCCTCACCCTCACGCCAGTCCTCCCAGGGCAAGCGCTGGGGAAATCCCTGGTCGTCGACGAGGAGTTCCGCCTTCGTGTAGATGGCGTCGGAGCGGTTGGTGAACGAGAACTCGAACATCTTGGACTCGGTGATCGCCTGGGTCGGGCAGGCCTCGACGCAGAGGTCGCAATGAATGCAGCGAAGGTAGTTGATCTCGTAGATGTAGCCGTAGCGCTCGCCCGGGCTGACCGGATGGTCCGGCGGGTTGTCCAGTCCGCGCACGTAGATGCAGTTGACGGGACAGACACCGGCACACAGTTCGCAGCCGATGCACTTCTCCATGCCGTCCTCGTAGCGATTCAGCACGTGTCGTCCGTGCTGACGAGGTTGCTTCGGACGTTTGGCCTTCGGATAGCTCGTCGTCACCGTCGGTCGAGTCAGGTGCAGGAAGGTCAACTTGAAGCCGCCGAAGAAGTCCAGGAGCGGCGCCATCAGTCACCCTCCTCATCGGTCATCGAGCGCAGGACTTCCCCGGGCAGCGGCCGTCTTCCGACGACGGGTAACACCGAATCGGCGCCGACTTCGCGGGACTGGCCGAGCGAGAACGCACGCGCGAGCACCGAATACGCGATCAACACGACCGCTCCCATCATGAAGCCCCAACCGGGCGCCACGAGGAAACCGGCGACGATCAGCATCCACCCCAGGCTGAGCGGGATGAGACGCTTCCAGCCGAGGTCCATGAGCTGGTCGTAGCGAAAGCGCGGCAATGACGCGCGGAACCAGATGTAACAGAAGGCGAAGCCGATCGTTTTGAGGAGGAACCACGCAATCGGGAAGAGCCATTTCAAATGCGCTACGTTGGGCGCCCAACCGGCCGGTCCCCCGAGGAAGAGCGTCACGATGATGGCCGACATGGTGATCGTGTTCATGTACTCCGCGAGGAAGAAGATGGCGAAGCGGAACGAGGAGTACTCCGTGTGGAATCCCCCCACGAGTTCGCTCTCGGCTTCCACGACATCGAAGGGCGGACGGTTCAACTCCGCGGTGATCGCGATGACGAAGACGACGAAGGGCACGACGCCGAGGCGGATCAGATTCCAGTGCCAGATGCCGTGACTCTGTGACGTCACGATGTTGTGCACCGAAAGAGAGCCGGTCACGAGCACCACGGTCACGATGGTCATGCCGAGCGCCGCTTCGTAGCTGATCATCTGGGCGCTCGCGCGAACCGACGAGAGCAGCGGGTACTTCGAGCCGGACGACCACCCGGCGAGCATGACGCCGTAGACCGAGATACCCGACATCGCCAGCAGTAACAAAATGCCCATCGGCGGGTTCGCGACCTGGAGCAAGACCGTGTGACCGGCGATCGTCATGGTCCCACCAATTGGCACGAGACCGAAGGTGATGATCGCCGGAACGAGTACGAGGAACGGGGCCAACTTGAAGACCGTGCGATCAGCCTCGGAAGGGATCAGGTCTTCCTTCAAGATCAACTTCAACCCGTCGGCCAGCGTCTGGAGTAGTCCGAAGGGACCCCAGCGCTGAGGTCCGATGCGACTCTGCATGTCCGAGATCGCCTTGCGCTCGAACCAGATCATGAGGATCACCGAGGTCATCAAGAGCCCGAGGCCCACGAGACACTTGACCACGACGATGACGATCACGGCGACGTCCACGCCGTGATCGAACAGAGGATCGACGATCGCGAGCCAGTTCACGTGGTCTCCAATCGGACCTGAGAAATAACGTCGCCGCCATCAAGGATCGGGCGCACGACGTCGTCGCCTTCGGCGTCGAGCGATCCGAAGGCGATCTCGGTCACCCCGCGGGGCACCGCGTCATCCAGAGCGACCGGCAATCGGACCGATCCGCGCGCACCGTTCACACCGACGACGTCGCCGGTCACGACACCCAGTCGGTCGAGGTCGAAGTGGTTGAGATGCAGGACACTCACCGCTTTCAGTGTGGCCAAAGATGGCGAACCCTGCACGGCTACTCCGTTGTCGAACAGTCGACGACTGAGATTGACCCGCAGGGCGTAGGCGTCGGCGAGCGGGACGTCGATCTTGTCGCTGGCGTCGATGTCGCTGAGCGTCGCGGGCGTCGTCGAAGACGTCGTCGCCACGTCGACCGATGACGTCGTCCCCGTGTGAGCGCCGAGGCCCACGGCGTCGGTCGATCGGATACCAGGGAACGCCATGGGGTCAAGTGGTCGACGGACGGATCGCTCCGCGAGGTCGCCGACGACGACGCCGTCGGTCGTCGAGTCATTGAGGACCGACAGCGCCGGATAACCCGTCGTCTCCTCGATCGTCTTCGCGGCCTGCTCGATCGAGTCAAGGCCAATGCTCTGACCTAGTTCTTCGGCTAGTTCCGAGGCGATGGCGACATCGGGCCAGGCAGAACCAGGAGCGACGATCTTTGGCGCGACCCCGGTCACGCGACCTTCGATGTTGGTGACCGTCCCTAGACGTTCGTGTTGCACCGCCGCGGGCAGTACGACGTCGGCGTAGGCCAGTGACGCGCCGCCGTGACCAGTGACGACGACGACCTCGGCGGTGTCGAGCGCTTCACGAGCCGCAACCACGTCGAGGACGTTGCCCAACAAACAACCACCGAGCATCAACAGTCCGGTCTGCTCACCGGCGCGAATGGCCTCGAGTTGGCCCAGGGCGTCACGGCCGACGCTCTCCGAGTCGAAACCGCGTCCCGGCCGAAGCTTCGGACCCAGTCCCATGTCGAGCGCGCCCATGACATTGGAGCGTCGAAGGGCCGGCAGGAACGTGGCCTGCGGGAACTGCGTCGCCAAGAGTCGTAGCGCGTGCTCGGTGACCTCGGCCGACTCGGCGATATTGGGCCGTCCGATCACGAAGACCACCCCTTCGCCACTGTCGCCAATCAGGGCACGGGCCTCGTTGAGCTCGGCCTCGTTGAAGACCACGCCCTGGGGCAGCGCACCGCCGTGGAGGGCCCGAGCCACGAGATGCACCTCGCCGGGTCGAAGGGGCAGAGAGACCGCGGCGAGCGAGCGCAGCGCGCTCGCGCCAAAGGCGAGTTCCACGAGTGGGCGCTGGTGTCTCGTGACGCGCTCGCGAAGTCGTAGGAACAGAATGGGTAGTTCTTCGCGAAGGTCGCCCGTGATCGTGACCACGACCCGCGCGTTCACGGCCTCGTCGATCGTGGCGCGCGGGAGTGCCTGAAGGAGAGCCGCGTCGAGGCCGTCGCCGTACTGGGCGTCGATGTGATCGGTGCGCAGCACTCCGCGCAGCAGTCGCTCCCACGCGAAGGCGCCCTCGTTGGTGAGCGCCGCGCCGCCGATAGCGCCGAGTCCGTCGACCGTGGTCGAGGCGCGTCGAAGGAGCGAGGCCGCTTCGGTGAGCGCTTCGCCCCAACTGACCGCGACGAGGCTCCCGTTTCGTCGCACGAGCGGTTCGGTGATCCGCGTGGCGGCGTCCAAGGGGTCACTCGACTCCTCATTCCCGTCGATCGACTCGAGCGTGAAGCGACCCTTGTCACAAAGCCACCCGTGGTTCACCGGTTCGCTGTCGACGCCCAACACGCGCGTGAGGCGGTTACCCGAGGACTGCACCGCGACGCGACAGCCCACGGCGCACGTCGTGCACGTGCTCTCGATTTGCTCCAGGTCCCATGGTCGCGCGTTGAAGCGATACGGCTTGGCGGTCAGGGCGCCCACGGGACAGATCTGTACGGTGTTGCCCGAAAAGACCGAGTCGAACGGTTGGGTGGGCGACGTCGCGACTTCGATGAGATCACCGCGACCGGCGAAGGCGATCTGGGCATCGCCGGCGACATCGGCGGCGAACCTCGTGCAGCGCGCGCACTGGATGCACCGTTCGCGGTCTAACAAGACCAGTGCCCCAATCTCGACGGGCTTGACGAAGTGGCGCTTTTCCTCGATGAATCGTGTCTCGCCCGAACCGTGCGCCAGCGTCTGGTCTTGCAGTGGGCATTCGCCGCCCTTGTCGCACACCGGACAGTCCAGCGGGTGATTCGCGAGCAGGAATTCGAGGACCCCGTCTTGGGCCTTCTTCACCTTCTCGGAGTCGGTGATGACGTTCATGCCGTCGTTGACCTTCAAGTAGCACGCCGGTTGCAATGTCGCACCGCGCGGCGAGTCGACTTCGACCAGACACATGCGACAGATGCCGACCGGCTCCATGCGCGGGTGGTAACAAAACCGCGGCACGTAGGTGCCCGCGCGCTCGGCCACCTCGATGAGCAGTTCGCCCGGCGTGGCCTCGATCGCCCGACCGTTCACCGTAATCGTGACTGTGGTTCGGATCACGTCAGTCATGAGGACACCCGCCCTTGGTCACGTGCTCGACGAAGTCGTCGCGAAACATCTGGATCGCCGAGTGCACCGACGACGGTATGGAGGGCCCCAACACGCAGATCGTCGTCTGCTGGGGCGGCCAGGTGAGGCCCGGCGCGATGTTGTCACAGAGGTCGAGCAGCAGGTCGATGTCCTCCAGGCGACCGCCGCCGTGTTCAATGCGGTACATCGCGCGCTCGATCCAACCGGAGCCCTCGCGACACGGCGTGCACTGACCGCACGACTCACGCGAGAAGAACTTCGTGATGCGCCACGCCGCACGCACGACGCACGTCGTCTCGTCCATGACGACGATCGAACCCGAGCCGAGCATCGAACCCTGCTCGGCGACCTCGTCTTGTCCGAGGGGCAGGTCGAGTTGGTCGGGTCCGAACCACGGCGCCGAGACACCTCCCGGGATGATCGCCTTGATCCTCTTGTCGTCGATGACGCCGCCGCCGAGTTGGGGGTCGTAGATGAGATCACGGAACGTGTTCTTCACCATCTCGATCTCGAAGACGCCGGGATTGTTGACGCGCCCGGCGAGCGCGAAGAGCCGCGTGCCCGTCGAGCGACCGCCGCCGAGTGCCGCGAACGCCGCACCGCCGTGATTGACGATCCACGGCAGATTCGACATCGTCTCGACGTTGTTGACCACAGTCGGTTCACCGTAGAGACCGGCGACGGCGGGGAAGAACGGCGGCTTGATGCGGGGGAAGCCGCGCTTGCCCTCCAACGCCTCGATCAACGCAGTCTCTTCGCCGCAGATGTACGCCCCCGCGCCCGGGTGCACTACGACGTCGACGGAGAAGTCCGAACCGAAGACCTTGTTGCCGAGCGCGCCGAGCTCGTAGGCGTCGTTGACGGCCTGCTGAACGCGCTCGAGACCGAGGGCGAACTCGCCGCGCACGAAAATGAACACCGCCGAGACCTGGAGCGCGTAGGCCGCGATGATGACGCCCTCCACCAGTTGGTGCGGATCGCGTTCGAGCAGCAGATGGTCCTTGAAGGTGGCGGGCTCGGACTCGTCACCGTTCACCACGAGATACGACACGGGCGCCTTGCGCAACATCGACCATTTGCGACCGGCCGGAAAACCGGCGCCCCCGCGACCGAGCAACGACGCCTGGTCAACCTCGCTGGCCACCGCTTCGGGGAACATCGTGAGCGCCTTGCGCAGGCCCTCGTAACCGCCGGTCGCGAGGTAGCGCGACAGGGTGTGGGAGTCGGCGAACTCCAGGCGCGACAGAACGATTGGTGGCGCGGTCATCGTCGCCACTACTTCGTCTCCTTGGGCGTTCGTGCGTCGCGGGCCGCGACGGCCGCGCTGCGTTCGGCGGCGACGTCGGCGCGCGACGCGCGCAGTCCCCCGGCTCGTCGGACTCGAATGAGCGTTCCGTGCGGGGGGACGTCGTGATCCAACGTGCCGGCGCGCAGCCCGGCGACGACCGCGTCGAAGGCGTCGGGCGTCGTCGTGCGCACGTAGCGGTGATTGATCTGTACGCACGGCGCGAAGTTGCAGTCGGCGAGGCATTCGGTCTCTTCTAACGTGAACAGTCCGTCGTCGGACGTCGCGCCGACCGAACAGCCCAAGGTCGCGCTGGCGTGTTCGAGCAGTTCGTCTCCCCCGGCGAGCAGGCAGGCAATGTTCGTGCAGACGCCCACGACGTAACGCCCCACGGGCTCGAGATGGAACATGTCGTAGAAGAGCGCCGTACCGCGCACGTCCGCTGGCGTGGTTGACGTCAACTCGGCCACTTCGGCGATGCCCTCATCAGTGACGTAGCCGTCTTGTTCTTGAGCGAGGTGCAAGAGGGGAAGCATGGCCGAGCGCGGTCTCGGGTACAGCGCGAGGACCTCTTCGGCGCGTTGGCGAATGTCGATGCGAAAGTGACTCACCGATCGACCTCTCCCATCACGGGATCGATCGTGGAGATCACGGTGATCGTGTCCGACATCGATCCACCGCGCATCAGCAAGGAGACGGCCTGGAGGTTCACGAAGCTCGGCGCCCGAACGTGCAGGCGATACGGCTTGGCCGTACCGTCGGACACGAGGTAGCAGCCGAGTTCGCCGCGCGGTGACTCGACGGCCGAATAGACCTCACCGGGCGGGACCTGGAAGCCCTCGGTGAAGAGCTTGAAGTGGTGGATGAGCGCTTCCATCGATTCGCCGATACGCGCCCTCGGCGGCGGCGTGACCTTGGGGTCCTGACTGCGGTAGTCACCGCTCGGCGTCATGTCGATGCACTGACGAACGATGCGAATCGACTCGCGGATCTCGTTCAGTCGGATGGCGTAACGGTCGAAGTTGTCGCCGAAGGTGCCCACGATGACGTCGAACTCGACCTCGTCGTACGCGAGGTACGGCATCGCGCGACGCAGGTCCCAGGCGACGCCCGTCGAACGAAGGAGGGGGCCGGTGACGCCGAGCGCCAGCGCCTCTTCCGCGGTGAGCGGCGCCACACCGATCATGCGATTGCGAAAGATCGGCTGACCGGTCAGCAGCTCGTCGTACTCAAAGGTGCGCGCGAAGATGGTGTCGCAGATCACGAGCACGTCATCCTGCCAGCCGTCGGGCAGGTCGGCCGCCACCCCACCGGGGCGCACGTAATTCAAATTGAGTCGCAACCCCGCCGTCTTCTCGAAGAACGCCAGGATCAGCTCACGTTCGCGCAGTCCGTAGATCATCATCGACGACGCACCGAGGTCCATGCCGTTGGTCGCCATCCACACGAGGTGCGACGAGATCCGGTTCAATTCGCTCATCATCATGCGGATCCACACCGCGCGCTCGGGGACCTCGATGCCCAAGAGCTTCTCGACGGCCATCGAGTAGCAGAGCTCGTTGATCACGGGGCTCAGATAGTCCATACGCGTCACGTTCGTGGCGCCCTGGATGTAGCTGAGCTCCTCGCCGGTCTTCTCCATGCCCGTATGGAGATAGCCGATGACCGGCTTCGTCCGTAGGACGAACTCCCCGTCGAGTTCGAGCATCAGGCGCAGGACCCCGTGCGTCGAGGGGTGCGACGGACCCATGTTGATGATCATCGTCTCGTCGTCTCGACGGTCCACGTCGATCGACGTCGGGTCGAGGGTCAGCCCGTCGAGTCGCAGGACGGAGCCGACCTCACGGCCGAGTTCATTGACGTCCGTGACGTCGCGTCGTTGCAGTTCCTGGGCCCCCTCGGAGGTCTCGGCACTGAGGATCTCGATGCGCTCGGCGGCGCGCACGACGGGTTCACTCATCGCGGCCCCGGGGACTCTTTGAACTGCACGGGGACCCGTCCGGCACCGTAGTCCTTGCGAAGGGGATGACCCTCCCACTCTTCGGGCATCAGGATTCGCGTGAGATCGGGGTGGTTGGCGAAGAGGATGCCGAAGAGGTCGAAGGCCTCTCGCTCCATCGCTTCGGACCCGGGGTAGAGATCGAACAGCGAACTGACCTCCGGCGCGTCGTCGCCCGCTTGGGTGCGAATTCGCACCCGCTGCTTTTTCGACAGACTGAGCAGGTTGACCACGACCTCGAATCGCGTGGCCTCGACGCCCTCGGGCAACCACCGATCAAAATGCTCGAGGTAGTCAACGCCGCAAAGGTCGACGCACATCTCGAAGCCGTCGTCGCGAAACGACGCGACGAGTTCGTGGTACTGGGCGCGCGTGGGAAAGCAGGACAGGTCGACCGCGAGTCCTTCGCAGGTGATGACGCCGGGGGGGGCCGATGAAGACAGGGAAATCACTTCGGCGTGCCCACCCTCACTGCGACGGGGACCTCGGGGGTCCAGAGTTCCGGCGAGCCGTCGAGGTGAACCGGTCGGCCCTCGTGACGGCGCTTCATGATCTCGCCCGTGCGAATTTGTTCGTGCAGCGTGAGGATCGCGTGCATCAGCGTCTCGGGACTCGGAGGGCAACCCGGTGCGTACACGTCGACGGGCACGATCTGGTCGACGCCTTGGACGATGGCGTAGTTGTTGAACAGCCCGCCGGTCGACGCGCAGACGCCCATCGAGATGACCCACTTGGGCTCCATCATCTGGTCGTAGACCTGACGTAGGACCGGCGCCATCTTCTGGCTGACGCGACCGGCGACGATCATGAGGTCGGCCTGACGCGGGGAGTTGCGAAACACCTCCATGCCGAAACGCGCGATGTCGAAGTCGGCGCCGCCGGTGGCCATCATCTCGATGGCGCAACAGGCCAGGCCGAACGAAGCGGGCCACACTGAGGCGCGACGGGCCCACCGCACGATGTCCTCCAGCGGTCCCGTCAGAAAGTTGTGTTGCAGGTCCTCGAGCGCCACGATCAGGCCGCCTGATCGGAGTCGGAGTTGATACGAAGAATCGTCGAGGAACTCGTGCGCGAGGGCAACCCGGCGACCAGGTGCTTCACCGGACCCCACGACAACGCGCCCTCGGCTACCAAGAAGAGCAGGGCGCCGAACACAGTGAGGGAGAAGACCAGGACTTCGACGAGTCCGAAGAGGCCGAGTTGACGAAACACGACCGCGAACGGGTACATGAAGACCACTTCGATGTCGAAGATCACGAAGATCATCGCCACCAAATAGAACCGAACAGGAAATCGCTGCGGCGGTTCGATTTCGGGGACAATCCCGCACTCGTAAGGTGCCAACTTCGCGTCGGAGGGTCGCTTTCGAGGCGCCAGCAGGGCTGACATCACAAGCGAACCTGCACCGAAGAGCACTCCGAGAATCAGGAGCCCCAGTATTGGTAAGTACTGGTCCACGGACATCATTTCTACCAGACCGAATCGACCCCTTCGGCCGATGGGCGTGGACGCGAACCTCGTAGGCTGTTCCGGTGACGAGCCTGCGCGAAGTCGTATCGAAACCGACGCTCTACGACGTGGTGATTGTCGGTGCCGGCCCGAGTGGCTCGGCGTGCGCGTACTGGTTGGCCGAGGCCGGCTGGACGGTTTGTTTAATCGAGAAGAAACATTTCCCCCGCGAAAAGACCTGCGGCGACGGACTGACGCCGCGTTCCGTGTACCAACTCCAAGAGATGGGCCTCGAAGACTCCGTCGCGGCCAACGGGCACAGGTTCAACGGACTGCGGGCGTTCGGTTTTGGTGCGTCGCTCGAGATGAACTGGCCCGAACACCCGGTATTTCCGGGCTACGGCTACACGATCACGCGATTCAACCTCGACGGTCTCGTCGCCGAACGCGCCGAGAAACATGGCGCGACCCTGCTCAACGGGGTGGAGGCGATAGGTCTCGTGGAGGCGACCAACGCCGAAGACGGGGGCCTCAAGGGCGCGGCCGGGGTCCTCGTGAAGGACAAGGACGACGACGTGGCCGAGATCCGGGCGCGCTACCTCGTGGTGGGCGACGGGCAGAACTCGCGACTCGGTCGAGAGATGGGGACGGTGCGCAATAAATCGTGGCCGATGGGCATGGCGCTACGCGGGTACTACACGAGCGATCGGCACGACGAACCGTGGATCGACTCGCACCTCGACATCCGTGACCCCAAGGGCGACGTCGTTCCCGGCTACGGGTGGATCTTCCCGCTCGGTGACGGGCGCGTCAACGTCGGTGTCGGACTCCTCTCGACCGGCGGCGCGTGGAAGGGTGTCAACACGACCAAGCTTCAGGAGTACTTCGTCGCTCAGACGGCCGACGCGTGGGGCCTCAACGACGAGTCGTGCTGTGGACCGGCGACGGGCGGACGACTTCCGATGGGCCTGGCGCTCGGGCCGCGGAGCGGTCCGAACACGCTCACGATCGGCGACGCCGCGGGAACGGTGAATCCGTTCAACGGTGAAGGAATCGCCTACGGCTACGAGACCGGTCGCATCGCCGCCGCGGTGGTCGCCGAGGCCCTGCTCGCCAACGATTCCTCGCTCCTCGGTCTCTACGACGAACGACTCGACGAGGCCTACGGCGACTACTTCAAGGTCGCGCGAGCCTTCGTGCGCATCATTTCCGAACCGAAGATCCTGTCGGCCTGCGTGGGCGTCGGACTGCGCATCGAGCCACTCATGAATGAACTGCTCGCCATTATGGCGAACCTCATGCGCAACGACAAGAGGGGTCCGGCCGAGATCGGGTACCGCGCACTGTTACGACTCGCCGACGTCATCCCCGAGCAGGCGTACGCTCTCTTGCTCGGCGAGAAGACCAAGCGCTAACGCATCGTCGATGTCGTCACGACGCGTGAGAAATGGTCACCGCGTCGTCGAAGTCGGCGAAGTTCGATTCACACGGATTTCGACGTCGTCGACTCGATGCGCGATAACAGAGTACCCGTCAGCCCCGAGACGAACGTCGCGGCCTTCGGCCAATCATTCGTGAGCACGCCGAGGGTCACCTCATAATGACCATTCGTGATCTCGACCATGACGAGGTGCGGAGTTTCGGACACGCTCGGCAGCGTCAGTTGCGCTTCTCCGCCGCGTGACCATCCGCGAAGGAACGTGGCCGGTCGAAAGTTCGTGCCGGTGTTGGACGTGGGCACCGACGCACGATAGACGGCACGCACGAGAGCGACGTTCGACGTCGCGAAGCAAGAGCCGAAATTCCGGCGCGACATTTCGGCCGTGTCGCGATGAACCATCGTCGTCGTGACGTAGTACTGCGTCGTCGAGACCACCTCGATGCCACCGAAGGACGGTGAATCGAAGATCTTCGAGGACACCTGGTACTCCGGCTGTTGCCCGGCCGCACCGTAGACCCGATCGCGGTGGGCCGAGACGCCGACGCACTGCTGAAAGACGTTCGAGACCTTGGCCCAAATCGACGTCTTCTTCGGCAGCGTCGTGGGCGTCGTCGACGGTTTCTCGAGCTTGCCCGCCGCCGAAAAGAGGTTATACAGGGGTGACGCGCTCGGCGCGGGCGACGGATACCAGCCCGTTGGAAGGTCCCTGAGCGTGAGATTCACGTTACGTGTTTCGGCGATGACGTTGGAACCCGAGGAGTTGCGATAAAGCCACGACCCAATGCCGCCGGCGAGCGCCGCGATGAGCACGATGACCGCGACGCTGTAGATGCCGGCGCGGCGACGTTGGCGCGCGACGACGCCGCCGTGAGCGAGGACGATGGCGCGAAGTGCCTCGAAGTCACTTCGACTCGGGTTGCGCCAGCAGTAACGAACCCCGGAGACAGTCGCGAACAGTGCCATGCTGCGCGCGAAGCCAACGATTTGAACGTTGGAGAGTTCCGTCCACGGTGTTTGCCACGCCACGGCGGGCTCTCCGGCCAATTGCGTGAGTGCGTCGTCATCGGCGAGCAGCGTGACGGGCGCCACCGTACCGTGGGGCACAAAACTCGGTTGCACCGACCAGCCCTCACTTCGCAACGGCGTACTCATGTTGTCGCGGCGACCTTCGCGGCCTCGGCCGCGTAGTGAACGGTGGTGGCGAGATCTTCGGTGCTATGCGCGAGTGAGACGAAGAGAATCTCGTACGCACCCGGCGCGAGAGCGACGCCCCGATCGAGCATCGCGTGAAAGAACGTCCGGTACAGTCCGTTCTCGCACAGCGCCTTGGCGTCGACGAAGTTTGACGGCGCCTCGAACGGTTGGCGAGAGAGAAAGAGGCCCATCAGCGGCCCCTGGGTCGGGCAGTGTCCGTACAGACCACTCGACGCAATCGCCTGTTCGAAGTCCCGAGCGAAAGTGGCAACCCTTCGCGTGAGCTCTTCGTAATCGCCGGGCGTGACCAAGTTGAGCACGGTCGTGCCCGCGGCGGTGGCGAGGGGATTGCCCGACAAGGTGCCCGCTTGATACACCGGACCGAGCGGAGCGAGCGAGGACATGATGTCGCGCGACGCTCCGAACGCGCCGACGGGCAGTCCACCGCCGATTACTTTGCCGAAACACCAGATATCCGGCGTCACGTCAAAGAACGCCTCGGCGCCGGCGTACGCGAGACGAAATCCAGTGATGACCTCGTCAAATATCAACAGCGCGCCGACGCGACTGCACTCGGCACGCAATCCTCGCAAGAACCCCGTCGCCGGTGCGACGAGATTCATGTTCGCCGCGACCGGTTCGACGAGCACGGCCGCCACGGTCTCGTCCAGTGTCGGGACTTCGTTGTACGGAGCGACGATGGTGTCGCCCACGGCGCCGGCCGTGACGCCGGCCGATCCGGGCAGTCCCATCTGAGCGACGCCGCTACCGCCCGCCACCAATAACGCGTCGGAATGTCCGTGGTAACAGCCGTCGAATTTCACGATCTTGTCACGACGCGTGACGCCCCGGGCGAGGCGCACGGCGCTCATCAGTGCCTCCGTGCCCGACGACACGAGTCGAACCTGTTCGAGTCCCTTCACTCTCGTCGTCATAGCCTCGGCCAACAAGACCTCGCCCGGAGTCGGTGCGCCGAACGTGGTTCCCTCGCCCACCGCTTCGCGCAGCGCCTTCACGACCGCGGGGTGGGCGTGGCCGAGCAACGACGCGCCGTAGGACTGGACGTAGTCGAGGTAGCGCCGGCCCTCGACGTCTTCGACGTAGGCGCCGCTGCCTCGGGCGACCGTGAAGGGGATTCCGCCAACCGATCGGAATGATCGCACCGGAGAATCGACACCGCCGGGTAGGACCTTCTGCGCCCGCGCGAACCAGGCCTCGTTGAGTGAGTTCAACGCGCGAGCTCCGTTGCGATCTCTCGGGCGAAGTACGTCAAGACGAAGTCCGCGCCGGCACGCCGGACGGCGGTCAACTGCTCGAGGGCGACGGCCGGTCCGTCGATCCATCCGTTGGCCGCCGCGGCCTTGACCATCGCGTACTCCCCGCTCACGTGATAGGCGCCCAGCGGCACGTCGAGTTCGCGACGCAAGTCGCTCACCACGTCGAGATAGGACATCGCGGGCTTCACCATCACGATGTCCGCCCCCTGCTCGACGTCGGCGCGCGCTTCGCGCAGGGCCTCCCTTCGATTTCGGTAGTCCTGCTGGTAACCCTTGCGATCGCCATCATCGATGATCTCGACGCCGACCGCGTCACGAAACGGTCCGTAGAGTCCGCTGGCGTACTTCACGGCGTACGCCAGGATGATCGTCTCGTCGAATCCAGCGTCGTCGAGAGCACCGCGAATGGCGCCCACCTGACCGTCCATCATGCCGCTCGGGGCGACGACGGATGCTCCCGCTTCGGCTTGGGCGATGGCGACGCGTCCGTAGAGTTCGAGCGTCGCGTCATTGTCGACGGTGCCGTCGGTGCGCAGAACGCCACAGTGACCGTGGCTGGTGTACTCATCGAGACACAGATCAGCCATGAGGACCAAATCGTCGCCGAACTCGTCGCGGAGTGCTCGCAGTGCCACCTGTGCGATTCCTTGGGGGTCCCAGGCGCCGCTTCCGGCCTCGTCCTTCGTCGACGGAACACCGAAGAGAATGACCCCGCCGACACCGGCTCCAACCAATTCTCGGACCTCTTTGCGCAGTGAGTCGACTGTGTGTTGGAAGTGTCCGGGTAGCGAGGCGATCGCTCGCGCCTCGCTCAGTCCCTCGGCGACGAAGAGGGGCGCGACGAAGTCATCGGGCTCGAGAGTGGTCTCGGCGACGAGGCGACGCAGCGCCGGTGTGCGTCGAAGCCGGCGAGGTCGTTCGGTAGGAAACACGGACCCAGCCTAGGACAGCGCGAATATCGAGCTTCAAATTACTGCGAGAGAGCGTCCAATTGCGTTCGCAACTGAGGGCCCCACCCCTCAATCACTCTCTGGTGATCACTACGGACGACCGCACCGGTCGAGACGCCGGGAACGACGACCCACGTGTCGCTCATCACGTACGGGCGCGCGACCGCCCACGCGGACGGCGCGCCGATGAACAGAACGTCAGCGTGACGCACCATTTCCGCATCGTTCGGGCCAAGCGTCACGCCAATCGTCTCGTAGCACGCGACGTGCACCACTTCGAGACCCTTGGCGCGCAATGACGAGGCGAGCTCATCGCGCATCGACGTCGCGCCCACCATCAGCACCGGACCGCGCGTGATCAGCGGCACGAGCGAAAGGGCCGAACCTTCGCCGTGTGCGTGGACTTCGACCCCACGAGTCACCAGCGCCGCGGCCGTCGTCGTCCCGACGCAGTACACCTCAACGTCGGGAGCTGACGCCGCGAGAGCCGCCGCCACGTACGCCGCGCTTCGTTCGCTCGTCACGACCAACGTGCGGTACGTGCCGATGGCGTGCGACCCTTCGAGAGCGACGCGCACGTCGTCGTGGTCGATATACGCAGTGGTTGTGAGTGGCACTTCGGCCACGACCGCCTCCGGCGGAAGCCACGCACGAAGTGCGTCGTTCTTTCCTTCCTCTCGAGTGACCACGACGTTCACGATGTTGGCTGCCAACCGGCCAGTTCGCCGCCACCCTGCACGTCGCGCAGTTCGATCGCCAGAGCACGTCCGAGAACGAAGGGGTCGTTGCCGTCCATGACGGCACGAACGCTTCGCGTGCCATCGTCGCTCAGCATCACGCCGCGAATCGACGTCACGTCACCCGACACGTTGGCGAAGGCGCCGCACGGGACCGAACATCCAGCTCCGAGCTCGGCGAGGAACGCCCGCTCCGCGACGAGCGCCGTCATCAAGTCACGTTGATTCAGAGGCGCCAACAGTTGTGCGGTCGTGACGTCGTTGACGCGAACCTCGAGGGCCAGCGAACCTTGACCGACCTGCGGTACGAACCAAGCGGTATCGAGGCGTTCGGCACGGAGTTCGATCTTCCCTAGTCGTTCGAGCGCGGCTGCGGCCACGACCACCGCGTCGATATCGCTTCGATCGGCCGCAGCGAAGCGCGTCGCCATGTTGCCTCGCAAACCGACGACGCGAAGATCGGGTCGTCGTTCCAGCAACAGCGCGCGTCGACGCGGCGATCCGGTCGCGACCGTGGCACCCGGTCCCAGTCCCGCGAGTGAACGTCCAATCAGAACGTCGGCGGCGTCGAGCCGTTGCGGCACGCACGTGAGTGAGAGACCGTCGGGCGTCGTGCTGGGCAAGTCTTTGGCACTGTGAATCGCGACATCGGCGTCACCGTTCAAGACGGCGCGTTGGACTTCAACGGCGAAGACCCCTTGCGCGCCGATTAGATCAAGTGACACATCCGCGTTCTTGTCGCCCTTGGTTTCGAGCGGCACCAAAACGGACTCAATCCCGCGATCACTCAGCAGACGCTGAACGAGTGTCGCCTGAACAAGGGCTAGCGGCGAGCGGCGTGTCGCGAGGCGAAGCCCGCTCATAGATCAAAGAGCGTGCGGGTGGCCTCGCTCAGTCGCGTCCCTTGATCGGTGCCGGCGGCCTCTTTCAATACCACCGTAGGGCGATGGGCAATCTTGGCGACGATCGAACGCAGAATTGACGCGACCTTTTCGCGTTGCTCCGGCGTCAAGCCATCGAGGTCGCTGTCTCGGCGGGTCATTTCGCTGGCCACTACTTCATCAAAGCGTTCGCGAAGATCACTTACGATCGCCGATGCGCCACGAGCCCGCTGGTCGTTCAGATACTTCTCCACGTCTTCGGCCACGATTCGCTGTGCGTCATCGACCGCCTCTCGGCGATCGCCCAACGCTTGACCGACTCGCTCGTGGAGGTCCCCGATGTCGATGCGACAAACATTGGGAAGGCCTGACACGTCGCTCGCGATCGCGCGCGGCAGTCCGAGGTCGACGAACAACACATCCTGGCGGCAGCGCTCGAGATCCTCTCGAGTGATGATCGGGGTGGAAACCTCGACCGCAGCGAGGACCAAGCGTGCGGTGGTGATGAGTGTCGCGACGTCCTCGAGCGTGCCGACCGCCACTCGAAGGTCGCGCAACTCATCACGAAGTCGTTCCCCCCTCGCCGACGTTCGATTACAAATCGTCATGCGGCGAAGTCGTGCCGGTCGCTCGAGCAACGTTCGCGCGATACCACTGGCTAGCTGTCCGGCGCCGATGATGATGACGTCGGAGCCTTCGAGGTCAACGCCCAAGTCCTCCGTCGCCATCATGACCGACGCTTGCGCGAAACTCGTGCTGCCGCGCGCAATGGGGGTCTCGTTGCGCACCCGTCGACCCGACGCGATGGCCCGTTGAAACAGTTCCGTGATCTCGGGTCCGGCGGTCTGCTCCTCGACCGCCAGCTCGAGGGCGCGACGGAGTTGACCGAGCACCTCGAACTCTCCGGGTACGACGGACTTGAGTCCCGACGCGACACTGAAGAGATGGGTGGCGACGTCGCGTTCAAAGTTCACCGTGAGGTGATCGGAGAAGTCGCCCGGCGCGAGGGCCGTCGCCTCAGCGAGCGTGTGAGTGATCTCCTCGATCGCCCCGTGGAATCGGTCGATGACCGCGACGACCTCGGTCCGCAGACACGTCGAGACGAAGACCGCCTCGTGGACGTTGCGCTGGCTCATCAACGTCCGTAGGACCTTGCTCCACTCGTGTTCTGGGATGCTCGCACTCTCGAGGAGGTCCAGTGAGGCGTGCTCGTGGTCGATGCCGACCGAGATCAGTGCCACGACGCGACCTCGCTTTTCATAGCGCTCCTCGTAGTGGCGTCGGCGTCGAGATGCCGAGTGAGTGCAACAGTCCCCCGCCCAATGGTCCGGTGCCGTTGTTGAGGTGATACATGAGGATCTGTAATTCGATCGAGAAGTCGACGTAGTGCACGGCCGTGCCGATCGGTACGTTGATGACCTGCGGGGCGAAATTGAGCAACGCGTGTATCCCGGCGTTCACCAGGTGATCGGCGACGGCTTGCGCCGCCTCCGGCGGCACGCAGATGACGGCGACCGTCGCGGGAACGATGGGATCGTCGAGTGACTTCACGATGTGACCGGAGATCACCGAGCCGACGACGTCGGGGTCGTTGTCGTAGAGCGCCGCCAACTTCGCGCCGCGAATCAGAAAATTCGTCGAGTTGACGAGCGCGCGACCGAGGTTGCCAATACCCACGACCACCACGTCGTACTGGCGGTCGTGGCCGAGCGCCTCAGCGATTCGCTCGTTCAGTACCTGCACGTCGTAACCCGCGCCGCGCGTGCCGAAGGAGCCGAGTCCGGCGAGGTCGCGGCGAACGGTCGTCGCCGTCACGCCCGCCAGTTCACCGATCTGCTGGGAGTCGATGCGATTGAGCCCACGCCTCTGCCAGCCCTCCGCGATTCGTTGGTAGACCGGCAGACGCGCGATGGTCGGTTCGGAGAGCTTCCTCGTTCGAAGGCGCGGGGTCACCATGTCCGTACGATAATGCGACCGTCAGCGGCCCATCTGGCGACTGCGTTCCGCGGCGACGGCCACGGCGTCAATGAAGGCCGACCGAACGGCGCGATTTTCAAGCGTGCGCAGTCCGGCCGCGGTCGTGCCACCCGGTGAGGTGACTTGATGACGAAGCTCTTCCGGCGTCTCGCCCGTCGAGACGAGCAGCGCGGCGGAACCTTCGAAAGTACCGATGACGAGCTGTTGGGCCACGTCGCGCGAGAGACCCTGGTGAACACCGGCCTCGATCAACGCCTCGACGACGAGGTACAGATACGCGGGCATCGGCCCCGAAAGACCAGTCACCGCGTCGATATTGCGCTCGGTGACGCGCACTACCGTGCCAACAGCGCCCAGGATCGATTCTGCCCAGTCGAGGTCCTCTTTGGTGACGTGCGCCCCGCCGGCGATCGCGCTCACGCCCTTTCGAACGAGCACCGGCGTGTTCGGCATCGAGCGAATCACCGCGATCGGTTGAGGGAGCGTCGCCTCGATGCGCTGCGTCGAGAGTCCGGCGACCACCGACAACAGTCGCGTCGCGCCCATGGCGCCCGCCATTCGCGCGACGGCTTCGGCGTGCTCGGGCTTGACGCAAATCACGACACCGCTGGCGTCGTCCACGTGCTCGATCTCGAGCGACGCGATGACGGCGACACCGGGAAGTCGTCCGGCCAACGCCTCGCGCTGTTCCGCCGACGTCTCGACGACCGCCATTTCGTTCGTCGCACACCATCGGGCATCGACGAGACCTTCGGCGAGGGCCGAGCCCATTCGTCCACCGCCCACGATGATCAACTTGAACGCCACGAATCAACGCTACAAGGTTGTCAGGTGGTCTTCTTGCGTCGGCGATAAAGAGACGGGAACCCCATGGCCATCGCCGTCGGATAGATCTCGTCGACGTAGGTGAGTGCTGCACCCACTACTTCGTCGAGTCGCTCCTTCGTCACCTCGAGAATCGGAATCTGCGCCATCAGATAGATGCCGTCTTCGGGTCCAATGGCGATATGCAGTTCGCGCAACTCCGCGTTCTTCACCAGCGCGTAGCGAAAGAGTGTCTCGCGGTTCTCTTCCGGCGCCGGTGTGACCTCGGTCTCGACGTGCACCGTTCGCTGTCGTAGTGAGAGCCAGACGGTGATCACGTCCTTCTCATCGCCCCTCAGGCGTATCAGCCAGTGGAAGTGTCCCCGGTCGTCCGGTAGCGGTTGGTGCTCAATGCCCAACAACGCACTGGCGTGCCACTGGGCCGCCCACGAGGACACGACCTCGTCAAGGTGCTGTGCCGAATCCGCGTCTCCGAGGGGGGCGCGCGTCACGTCAACAGCGAACGAGACCCGAGAGCGCCAACTCCTCAGTGAGATCAGCGAGGGACTGCGCCGCCGAGCGCCAGGTGTAGCGCCGCGCGAGCAAGACCGCGGCGTTGGACATCGCCGTCGCGTTCTGGGAATCGAGCGCGACTTCCACGGCGTCGGCCCAAATGAGCGGATCACGCTCGCCGAGGAGGAATCCCGTGACGCCGGGTTCGATCAACGTCATCAAACCGCCCACGTCACTCGCCACAACCGGTGTGCCGCAGGCTGAGGATTCCAATGCCACGAGGCCGAAACTCTCGGTGCGCGACGGGACGAGCATGACGTCCGAGGCGCGCATCCACGTCGAAAGGAGTTGGTGCGACTGGGGAGCGACGAAACTCACGTGTTCGATGACGCCGGCCTCTTCGACTCGACGGTGGAGTTGGGCGAGCGTGTCGCGACCGTCGGGCCCCGACGGCCCTCCGACGATCGCGAGCATCGCGTTGCGGCCGCGAGCTCGAAGTTCGATCAAAGTCTCGAGTGCCAGGTCGACGCCCTTCAAGGCCTGGAGGCGACCGACGAAGAGCAGCATCGAATCCTCACCTTTGATACCGAGGGCGCGACGAGCCTGCGGCCGGTACCCGGGTGCGAAAAAGGCGTGCTCCACGCCGAGGGGCACGATGTGCACGCGCGCGGGGTCGGCGTTGTAGAAACGCACGAACTGTTCGGCTTCGACCTCGCAACTGGCGAGGACCGCGTCGGCGCACGCGAAGATCGCCGCCTCTTGGAAGGCGCGGTCCTCGGACTCGCCTTCGAAGTGATCGGCCTTCACCCGCTCCAAAGTGTGGAACGTCATGATGAGCGGGATGCTCAACTCGTGCTTCAGACGATGACCGGCCAGCCCGCTCAGCCAGTAGTTCGCGTGGATGGCGTCGGGCGTCCCGTGGCAGCGAAAGAGCGTCGCGACCGAGTCGGTGAACTCGGCCACGTGGTTCGTGAGACCCACCCGATCGAGCGGGGCGGCCGGTCCCGCCGTCACGAAGTGCACGCGGAAACCGGGCTCGACGTGCACCATGTCGCGCACTTGGGTGTTGTCGCGACGGGTGTAGACGTCGACGTCGTGTCCGAGTCGCGCCAGGGCGCTCGAGAGTTCGCGGACGTAGACGTTCATTCCCCCGCCGTCGCCCGTACCGGGCTGAGCCAGGGGCGACGTGTGATACGAGAGCACCGCGAGTCGAGCCACGCGCGAATCCTACCGGCGTTAACCCTGATTCAGTGGGGGAATTTCTTACTGCGCCGCGTGTGAGAGCACGATGTACGCCACGTCACGTGCGTCGATGAGGCCGAAATCCCTGGAATCGGTCGAGACGGCCGCGTTGTCGCCCCGTAAGTCGAGTCGTCGGCCGACGCGTCCGACGCAGCGTTTTAGCAACCACCGATCGGCGTTGCGGGGGTCGCGCACGACGACGACGTCGCCGGTTCGAACCGGGCGCCACCGTCGCATCGCGGTGAGTCGTTCGCCCGGGCGATAGGTCGGTTCCATGGACGAACCCTCGACGGTCACGCGCCGCAGAAAGAACTCCAGGAGCCGTTTCACTGCTGTGAACGATAGACGAGGGCCGTGACTAACCTTCGATTGGAACAAAGGGTTCGTGCCGACACCACGACGATCGACAACCGAAAGGTGAAGCCATGACGCTTCTAACACGTATCAATGCTCTACTGGACGCCACGACTACTCCACTCGTCGCGTCGGCGCACTGCGACCTACCCTGTGGCGTCTACGACCCGGCGCAGGCCAAGATCGAAGCGCAGTCGGTGAAGGCCTGTATGGAGAAGTACAACGCGTCCAGTGACGACGACTTCAAAGTCCGTGCGACGTTCATCAAGGAAGAGCGCGCCGACCTCGTGAAGCACCACCTCTGGGTACTGTGGACTGACTACTTCAAGGTCGAACACCTCAAGGCGTTCCCGAACCTCCACGACCTCTTTTGGATGGCCACGAAGAGCGCGGGCGAAGCCAAGAAAACCAATGACGTCACGGTCGCCGATCGGCTACTGAGCGAGATCGACGCGATCGCCGAGATCTTCTGGGCGACCAAGAAGTAAACCTGTCAATCGAGATTCCCAGTGGCGTCGGCCGCCGGGATTCTTCTGGTCAATCGTCTACGCGAGTTCGGGGTGGGCCGGACAGTTGGCGAGTAAGGGATTGGCCACGAGCTCACGGTCGTCTATCGGCACACCACATACGTGGCAGGTCCGGTACGTGCCAGCGCGAAGTCGTTCCAGCGCACGATCAACGTCGTTCAATGTCGATTCAATCGCGCTGACGCTTTCGTTCGTGAATTCGGGCATGGTGCCAAACTACCGGGCCGGCAATGTTTCTACTTACTCTTCTCGCAACACCAGGGCGGTCGACGTGCCCGCCGCCATTCGACCGGGAATAGCGGCAACGACGTTCGCGAGCACGAGCGCGAGCACGACGATGAGAACGATGATCAGACCGGGCACGCTCGGCATCGGCACTGCGTCGATCTCGTGCGCGAAGAGGTCCCACAGAATCCGCCCGAGCAGAATGCCCACCGGCACCCCAATGACCACGCCGATTGCGACAGCGATGCTCGACTGCCACGCCACTGCCGCCGCAAGCTGTCGACGAACGAATCCGAGTGTTTTCAAGAGCGCGAGTTCGCGCCGACGTCGGCGAACCGAGGCGATGAGCGTCAGCGTCAGCGCGACCACCGCCCCCAACGCCAGTCCGCCTCCGAGGATGGCGGGCGTGGTGCCCATGGACCGGTAGTTGGCAATCTCCGCCGGTCGCAGGTGAGCAACCAATCCACCTGCCGGACCGGGGTCGTTAGGAATTCGATTGAGTTTGTAAATGATCTGGTGAAGGCTGCGCAGAGCGGCGTCCGTATTGACGCCGGATCGCAACCGAATGAGTACGACTTGAGGACCGGGAATCGAACTCTGCTGGGCATTCAGCAAGGCCGCCGGAAAATCGCTTGTGGCGACGAGGGCGCCGGTGCCCATTTCGAGACCCTTGGAGACCGGCGTCAGGGTAGCCGTGCCGACGATCGTCAAGGTCGTGGACTTCGTCTTGCCATTGGAAAAGGTGACCGTGTCACCGACTCGCTTATGAAGTGCGGCGAGTGTGTCGTTACCGAGGACCACCTGATTGGCGGCGTCCAAGCCGTGTCCCGAGAGCACTGGCGGTGCCACACGAGCACCAGGCGTTTCGGCCATCATCGGCACCGAATGACCGTCCAAATAGCCGATATTAAAATTTGCCCCAGACCACGACGCAACGTAGTGATCGTGATCAAACAACGTGGCGACCTGGGGCCCCGGCAAATCCTCCTGGCCGGCAAATCCGGAAAGAAGCGCGTAGTTCCAATTCCATCCGTACAGCGATGGATGCGAGACGAGATTGTCAAGGCTGGCCCCGAAGGTCACAGTGGTTACGAGGACGACCACCGCGAGGACGGCGCCGAGGATGGCCGATCGCACGGGAGCGGCGTTCGCCCCGCGTCCGGACTTCAACGCGAATCGCAGTCCGGTCGCGAGTGAGAGCGGGACGCCCGACGTTGTCGTCACTCGAGTGACCCACGAGTTCTCCTCCCGGACGTCACCTCGGCGACCCAGCCGCACTCGGTGCAATTCGCGTCGTGAAAGCACGACAGCGGTCGTCTCGAGTATGACGACGAGCGCCGCGATACCAAATCCGAGCACCGTCCAATCGAACGAGACGCCCGGGTACGGATAGACGAAGCGCACGGGTCCGAGCGGAGAGAGTGGGGACAACGAGATGGCGAGCGCGACGGCGAGGATTGCTCCCGTGGCCACGGCGAGCGACACACCAATCAACTGGGTGCAGAGCGCCATCGAGTTGTTGGCGCCCAGCGCCTGGAGTGTGCGCATCTCGGCGGCTCCGGTCCGCAACATTCGACCGATGGTCAATCCACCTATCAAGAGCGCCGCGATGCCCGCGATGAGTCCGAACACCCCGAGCGCAATGGCTTCGGGCTTGATCTCGCGTTGGCCCTGGGCGAGGGACTGGTTCACGCTTCCACCCCCACCGATCCCTATCTTGGAAATCGGGTCGACCTTCGCGGCCTCCGCGCGAAAGCGCGCCACGTTGGCCTCGCCACCTCGTAGCGTGACCGCCATCCCCGTGTAATACGCACAGCACGTTTCCAACTGCTTGGTCAATTCGGGTGACATCATCACCACGCTGGAGCCGAGCGCGTCGATTTCATCTTGAATCACGGTGCTGGGAATCACGATTTCGCCAACTATCGTGATCTTCGGAAACATGTGCGGCGGCCCGTTGTAGGTCGAACTCGTCTCTTCATCGGTAAAGAACGGGACTTGGATGACAGAGCCGATGTGCACCCCCATCTCGCGCGCGGCCTGCGCATTGATGACTGCTTCATCGGGTCGTTTTGGGTCGAACCAGTGCCCGGAGATGAGCGTCGCCTTATCCATCGTGAGGTACTCGGTGCCACCGATGACGGTGGGTGGGGTCTCACCGGCCGACCTATGAGGATGTAATCCCTTCACGCCCTCCAGATTTATGTTTCCGTCGAATCCAACCGTGACGGCGCTCTTCTCCACGAGTGGAAGATGCGCGATTGCACGATCAATTTTTCGGCTATACCCCGACTTAGAGCCCAATTGCGGATCGTCAAATCCCGCGAACACTTGCGTCGTAGCTGGGTCAGTGCTGGCCGCGTAAATCGGATATGAGGAGTCCGTTCGCCGAGCACCGGCGAGTGACGCCATCGACAGACCACCCACCAAGGCGATCAAGAACATCAGGCTCACGTAACTTCCCCATTGACGGCCGAACGTCGCGCGGAAGCGATACGAGGCAACCCTAAGTGTCTGATTCATCCGGTTGGAACTCCCACCATGGCGTGTCTGCTGATGCTGTCACGACCAAGCCGAATGTCACAGGTAGTTGGCAACACTTCGACGACTCGTACTAACACGTCGTTGAATTGACACTCGTCGTACCGATGGATTTGATGAGAATCCAGACTGTTTTGCGCGTGATGCACAATGAGTCTGACTCTGATTCGCCTCCTTTCACTGAATTCACCTCGACCGGAAGAGACTTAGTAGGCTCCTTTGAGCCAAGAATCAAAGGCAAGTCGAGTCGCTCGGGAATAAAGAGGAACGTCATAACTTCGATCCGCAGATTCGGAATGCCAAACTTCGGGCCGCTAGCTCATCGGGAAGAGCAGGGGACTTTTAATCCCAAGGTGCCGGGATCGAGACCCGGGCGGCCCACTAAATGGAATTAACCGTTCACGCCCGTGGATCCCAACGGTCGTCGTATTCTCACTCGAAAATCAAAGCTTCCAAGACTTCGTCGTGGGATTGATGGATTCGGAACTCCTCACGAAAGGTGTGACAGCCCTCAATTTAGGCCTCATAGTTCCGCAACACGTCGCGAAACCCGTGCGACAACCGACAACGCCGTCTCAGCAGTACCTCGGCATTCATGTTTTCCGGCACGATTCACCCCGAGAAGGAATGTTTCTTCGGCGTGGTCGTCGTGGTGACCGGTGACAGGCCAAGCTGGCGACGCAGTACGTTCTCGGCGGCGAGCACGACGTTGCCGTCATTTTTTATTGTGGTTGCCCACTCTTTCGCCTTCGGGCCGCTCTGGACCGCGAAGGCCAGCAAGTCTCTCACGACGAGTTCGTCAGCGCTCGCCAACGCGTTGACGGAGGGTGCGAGTTTCCCGGTCGCCACGTAGCCGATCAACTCGTCGTCGAAGGCACCTTCGGCATCGGCGAGACTCAGGTCAAGTCGAGCCAGGTCCTGGGCGTTCGATGTGCTCGTCAGCTTCTTGAGACCCGCCACCCACTTCGTCCCCGCCGCGGTCGACGTCTTGTAGTCAACAAGGTAGCGCTGTCGAATCTGGGAGAGGTCGATCGATGTCGGCACCCCGGAGAGGAAGGTGCGAACGAGAAACGTGAAGGATTCGCCTTCTTGAAACAGGAACGCGTGGCCGGCGTCGGGGTAGAGCACCAGTCGCGATCCGGGTATCTCGGCCGCTACTTCGCGGTCATTGGCGGCCGCGTCGATGCGGTCGTTGGCGCCATCGGCGACGAGAGCCGGTACCGAGATCTGGTCTGCCCTGCGGCCCGATGTGTCACGGCCGTCGAACCAGGAGAGAACCGCGGTCTTTTGGGCCGCGATCACCGACGCGGACACCCCCGACGACGGCGAGTACGCAGCGATGCTCCCGTCGAATGCGTCGGCGGCCATGGATTGACCGGCCGGAAAGAGGTCCGCCTGAGCGGCGGCGGGATTACTACCGGTGAGAGCGTCCACATCTTTCTGAGATGGCTGAATGGCGTTGCCAATACCGGGAAACGTGGCGCCCAAGATCAAACGATGCACCTGAGCGGGGTGACGAATCGCCAGCGCTTGGGCGATCATGCTGCCCATCGACCACCCGAGCACGTCGGGGTCGCCCAGACGTAACGCCGTGATCAGTGCGCTCGTCTGATCGGCCATGGCGTCGATGCTGAGCGGCGCTCGAAGTGCCGTCGTGCTCCCGATGCCCGCGTTGTCAAAGATGATTACTCGGTAGTGAAGCGCCAGCATGTCGATGAAGTGGGGGTCCCACGTTTGCATGGTCCCCGCGTAACCCATGATCAGCACGAGGGCGGGCCCGCGGCCCAACGCGCGATACTCCACGTTTCCTAGTTTCGTGTGAGCGACCGCTACCGTGGCGTCCACCACCGTCGCCGGCTTCGAAGCCGGCGGAGTCGCAGCGTTTGCCCCACTAATGCTCAGCGTCGCCGCTGTCAACGCAGCCATCACGACAAAACAGATCATCCAAGGGCGTCGTGCGCGATGCACGAGAGCCACATCTGAGGTTTGGGGGGGATCAGACGGTGACACGGCGAGCAAGGCTACGCCCAATTGTGTTCTTCTAATCAAAGTCATCTTCTCCTTACTCGTTCCATGGCGCCTATAGCCCGTCGACGAGGTCACGCAGCGCCGCGGTGTAAGCGTCCAGGGCTTTGCGGCCTTGTTGGGTGAGCACGATCGTCGTGAGCGAGGCGGCACCGGTGCCGGACTTCTCGGTATCGATGTAGCCCGCATCTTCGAGTTTGCGCAGATGAGTAATCAGGTTGCCGGGAGTTAGCCCGATCAATCCCTGGAGTCGAGTGAACGAGAGCGTGTCGCCGTCGGGCAGGGCCGCGAGCGTGGCCATGATCCGAAGCCGCGCAGGCACGTGAATCAGCGGGTCGAGCTCGTCAGTTGTCATTCGAGCATCCTTACGCGCGACGCCTCAAGAACTGAACGATCGCAAAGACGACCAGCACAGTGCAGAGTCCGATGCCGGAGACCAACCAGACTGCCACCGGTCCGGCGAACGCGCCGCCGATGCCGATGGCGATCAGGACGACTCCGAGGGCCAACGCGCGACTCTCTTCTCGAGTTGCGCCAAGTGTGAGAAAAACGGTCCCAGCGAAAAGCCACGGCGCGCTCGCGGGAAAGATACCGTAGACGATCGCGTGACTCGCGCCGGCGTGGTAGAGCGCCCCTTGGAAGAGCGAGTAGGCGAAAATGATGGCCAAGTATCCAGTTCGATACGTTCTGCTCTTCGCCGAGCGTCCGCTGATGCCGCTGGTGGCACGTTGAACTACCAAGGAAACCGCCACTATCCAGGCAACGATTCCTCCATACATCACTGCCAATGCCGCGCCACTCGGACCAACGTAAGGGCTCTGTCCGCGTACTGACCACCAAGCTGCGCCATAGGCGACGAGGAATATCACCGCTCCAATCAGCAGCAGAAACGGTGGCCAGACGTCAAATTGTCGTTGCGCGCGCAATTTGGTCTCCTGGAGAAGTGCGGCCGCTTCTTGGGGATTGAGCTCCGCGTCATTGTCGACGCTCTCGGACTCTGGAGTGTCATGTTCTTGGTTCATCACGCTTCTCCTTCAGACTTTGTGGTACAAAGTTACCGTACTTTGTACCACAAAGTCAAGCGTGAATTTGAAGTTTCCCCGCCGTCGATTTCCAGGAACCCGAGGAATGAACGGGTCGTTGAAGCGCAAATTGGGATGATTCCTTTGCAGCGACCGGCATTCTTTGCGAGTCCCGTCTCGGATAAGGGTCCCCAAGTAGGGACGAACCCTTAGCGGTGGCGCACCCAAATGTTCGGCTCGACGTAGATACCGAGATCCGCGGTCTTGTCAATCCGAAGAGGTGCCATACCCTTCGGGATGATGTAGTCGCCTGACACGGGAATCTCCAGTCCGGTCCACTCTTCCCACCGCGAGACCGTATCGGTCATTGTCTGAGCTTCTCGCGCGAGACCAATGACTCTGCCGCCAATGCGGACGTGCAGGCGTAACCAGGGGTCCCAGGGCATTCCGTCATCGCGCACCCACGCCGCGTAAGCGTCGATATTTAATAAGGGATAGAGGTGCTTGCGCGTCGGGCGAACGGGCGCTATCACGTTCGCAAGATGGTGCGCTGCCGCTGAGTCGCATAGAGCACGGATCAATGACGCTGCAACTCCGCTGCCCTTGAGTGACGGATGAACCACCGCGCCACCAATGACGAAGGTATCCGCAACACCCAATACACCGTGAACCTCAATTGATTGACGAAGCACCTCAGCGAAGGACGACGGTAGTTCTGACACTTCGCCCGACCACATGATGGGCACGCCCCAGCCCGTTGCAGCAAGTTGGTCGTCTTCATCAGTGAGGATGAGGTCATACTCTCGAAATGACTCGCGCACACGTGCGATGTACTTGTCGACCTCTTTGTCCCCACTGATGAATTCTGGAAAGCCCTCAGCAAACAGGGCCTCCATCTGCACCTCAGTCCAAGAACGAGCACTTGTTAACTCAACTCGAAACGGCGTCATGGAAACCTCCGCATCTCCGGCCACAAATCATCGCGTTAGCTTCGCCCACTTGCGCGGATCCTGCCGAACGCTCTCCAATGTATGCGACCTTCGCCACTCCTCTTTGACCCCCTCCCGCGCGATGAAACACAAGGGCCAGCCGCACTGCGCGTTGCCCTCATGTTGATTACGGGTCTTCTTTCCAGAGACGCAGACCGTGGGATTGGCGAACCAAAGGCCGTACAATCACGGGCACTTGCGGAAGTCGAAAAGTCGGAGGGCCGACGTCAACAATCTAATGGTGTGCGTCATCGCCTTTTGAGAAGATGACACCGAACCGCTGGT